>JBJTIX010000267.1:0-1235 GCA_046095205.1 Opitutia bacterium | reverse complement strand
GGTGTTGGCGGGAGCGGAGGTGAAGACGATCTGCGGATTCGCACCGCCGTTGAGGACCTGGGTGTTGCTCGCGTTCACGACGCCGCCCACGGGTCCGCCGAGGCTGCCTCCGCTCGACGTGAAGTTGACGGTGGACTGGACGGCGCTGCCCCGGGTGAGCGAGGGGAAGGTCAGCACGGAGGATGAGCCGGCGACCGAGTTGCCCGAGAAAATGGTGTTATTGATGACGTTGGCTCCGCCGTTGATGGTGAGGGCGCCGAGCGTCAGGGAATCGGACAGGGCGCTGGATTGGACCGAGATGGTGCCTCCGGTGACGGAAAGCGCCCCCGCGACGATCCGGGATCCTGCGACCCTCGAAAGACCGCTGTTGTCCAGGGTGATCTGCCCGAAGGGCACGCTGACGGCCCCGGTGGTGGTGATGGCGGCGGAATCGCGCAGGATGACGGCGCCGCCCCGTACGGTGAACGAGCCTGAGCCGAGATTGGCCGGAGTCACCAAGGTCAGGTTGCTGGAGCCCTGCTTTTCGAGGTTGATGTCGCCGCCCGAAATCGCGCCGGAAAAAGTCGTGGCGGCGTTGGGGCTGGTGATGAAGGTGGCGGCCGAAGTCGAGGTGTTGGTGACCGTGCCCGCTCCGTAGGCGTAGACGTTCAGGGTGCCCTGGGTGAGGTTGCGCACGGCCTGGGTGTTGCCGTTGAGGTCGAAAGTGCCGGCATTGACGTTCAGGTCGGCCACGGTGGGCACGGTCGCCGTCGGGATGACGAGCAGAGGATTGGAGGCGAGGCCGGCTCCAAGCTTCAGCGTGCCGTTGTTCACACTGGTGGCGCCCGTGTTGTAGCTGGCACGCGTCAGGGTCATGGTTCCGTCTCCCGACTTCACGATGCCTCCGCTCCCCAGGGCGGTCGTGCCCATCGTGAGGGCGGTGGCGGCGCCGAGGACGTGGAAATGAAGGGGGTTGGCCGCGGCGGTCAGGGTGCCTCCGTTTAAACCCGCGTTGCCGCCGTTGGCCAGCACCCCGCCGCTCGTGACCGTGAGCGTGTTGAGGGCGCCGGAGAGGCCGAACATCTGGCCGGAGGGGCTGTTGTTCGTGCTCAGGTTTCCACCGAGGAACGCCACGCCCCCGCCGCTGTTGAGCGTCAGGCTCTGCAGGGTCGTGGCCTGCTGGAAAGCGGCGGAAGTGGAGGCGTTGAAATTGGCGCCGGCGGTGGCGCCGAAGGTGAGCCGGGAGGTCTGCGCCC
>JBJTIX010000266.1:0-4032 GCA_046095205.1 Opitutia bacterium | reverse complement strand
CCGCGCCGGAGCGACGCCACAGGTCTCGCGGACGATCTCGTCGGTGAGGCACGTTTGCGGTGCGCCGAGGGCGATCACCCTTCCTTCCGCAAGCACGACGGCCTGGTCGGACGCGTTCGCGAGGGCGAAGTCGTGCGTCGCCAGCACGACCGTGGCGCCTGCCGACCTGAGCTGGAGAAAGGCCTCGGCCGCAAGCCCCCGGCGTACTGCGTCGAGGTCGGCCGTGGGTTCGTCCAGCAGGATGAGGCTGCCGTAGGGTTCGGCCGGAGTCGCGAGCGCCAGCGCGATGTGCGCCAGCCGCCTTTCGCCTCCGGAGAGAGATCCGAGGCGTCTGTCGATGTTCGCGCCCGCCCGGAGCCGGAGGCACCATTCCACGGCTGCTTCAGGATGCGGAGACAGCGCGCAGAGCTCGCGCATCGTGAAGTCCCAGGCGCAGGCGGGCGCCTGCGGGCAGTATCCCGTGTTTCCTGGTGTCACGCCGACGATCGTCCCGTCGGAGGGCCTGATCAGCCCCGCCAGGGCGCGCAGCAGGGTGGTCTTGCCCGATCCGTTCGGTCCGATGACCGCGGTCAGGGTTCCATGGGCTAGGTCCACCGACGCGCCGTCCAGCACGCGGGCGTTGCCGAGGGTGACGCCGAGCGCACGTACCTTGACCGACGGTTCACCCATGGTTCCTCCTCGCTATCCATAGGAACGCGGGCGCTCCGACCGCGGCCATGATGGCGGCGGCCGGAAGGGACGAGCCCAGGGGCAGCGATCTGCCGGCAGTGTCCGCCGCCACGAGCAGGACCGCTCCGATCAGGCCTGACAGGGGGATGAGGCCGCGGTGTCCCGGGCCTCCGAGCGTCCGCGCAAGATGGGGTGCGATCAGTCCGAGGAACGCGATCTGTCCGACCAGACAGGTGGCGGCCCCGGCCGCAAGGGCCGTGAACAGCGCGGCCCTGCGCCGGAGCGCGCGCGGGTCGCAGCCCAGCGTGGTCGCCACGTCGTCGCCAAGGGACGCCCGGTCCAGTCCACGGGCGAGCATCAGCGACGTGGCCGATGCCGCCACGCAGATCAGCCCCGGCAACCAGACCGTCTCGGGAGAGGCCGTGCCCAGCCAGTCCCCGTAGGCCCCGTTCGCGATCGTCTCCCTCGCTCCCGGCCGGAGTGCGGCGATGATGAGCGTCGCCGCCGCCGTGAAGGCGTTGACGCCCAGTCCCGCGAGCAGCAGCCGGGCGGGGCCGCCTCCCGAGCCGAAGAGCGAAAGCACGGCGGTGGCGCCCAGTGCGCCCGCGAATCCTGCCGCAGGAAGGTGCCACGCGCGTTCCCAGGCCGTTTCCGGCGCGAAGCCGAGCAGCGCGGCCGCGCCGAGCAGCGCCCCGCCGAAGACGCCCGTGAGGCCGGGGTCGGCGAGGGGGTTGCGGAAGACCCCCTGCTGCAGCGCGCCGCCCACGCCCAGCGCGAGTCCAGCGGCGGCCGCGGCCAGCGCACGCGGTGCGCGCAGCATGGCCAGTGCGCCGCCTTCGCCCCAGCCCGGCCCGGTCGAGCCCAGCGAGACCGCCGCCGCCAGCGTTAAGAACAGGAGCGCGAGGCCGGATGCCAGCGCTGCCGGCCTGCGGATCATCGCCCCAGCCCCTTGAGCAGGTCTCCCAGCGTGTTGCCTTGGCGGCGGGTCGGCGCGGCGTTGGTACCCGGTTCCTGACCGGCACCCGAAGGCGCCTGGGTTCCGGACTTGGTGCGGTTGATGGCGGCCTGGATCCGTTCCGAAAGGTCGTTCTTGATGTCGTTGAGCGAGCCGCTGACCTTGACCCCTGGTCCGAGCGTCAGTCCGTCCGGCGAGGGCGCAGCCTCCGCGAAGCCGAGAATCTGGAAGTAGTCCGCGAACTCTCCCTTGCCGCGGAGCTGCGCGTTGATGAGCAGCGGCCGGTCGGCGAAGGCGAGCGCCGGGTTCATGTTGATCCCGCCGCTGGCGTTGAGGGTCAGCTCCTCGTTGCGTGCCTCGAGTTTCGTCAGTTTCAGCGTTCCGTTGGCCAGGCGTTCGGCCCGAACCTCGACGAGGTCGTAGCGGAAATCGGAGACGGCCTTCTGGAGCTTGGCGGCCGCCGACACCGCCGCGCCGATCTTCATGGCCTTCTCGCTCTTTCCGATCGTGCCTCCGAGTATGGTGAGCGCACCTAGCAAATCAGCAGCCTCGCCTACGCCGCTGGTTATCGCGGCCGTGACGCTGTTGCTGTCGCCGAAGGCGCGCAGGCGTCCACCCTTGGAGATCGCCTCCGCCTCGACCACCGCGCGGCCGGCCAGTTCGCCGGGCGTTCCGGCGGTCGCCGAGACGCGGATCTTCGCGTCACCCTTGCCCTCGATGATGTCCTTGGCCGCGGGGAAGGGCTTGAGCAGCGTCCCCAGGTCGAGCTCCGTGGCGATGAGGTCGGATGCTAGCAGGTAGGGTCCGCCGGAGGTCTGCGGCATGAAGGAGAGGGAGCCCCGGCCGTCGATGTTTCCGCCGGAGACCCGGCCCTTCAGCCGCGAGAGTTTCAGGGCGGAGCCGTCGGCGGCCAGGGATGCCTCGATGGAGTCGGCCTCGATGCCCATCGCGGTGACCTTGCCCACCCTTATTTCGGCCGAGCCCGTGTGTCCCGACCAGAACGGCGTGCGGTCGGGCTTCGGCGCGGCCGGGGCGGCCTCGACGGCGTCCTGGGATTTCGGCACGAGCGCCATGAAGTCGTCCACCGCCACCGAGGGCACGTCGATCCTGGCCTGCCAGTCCGTATTGGACCCCGACTTCGTCTGCTTCAGCGTGAACACGCCCTCGCTTCTTCCGAGGGCGACCAGGCGGAACTGCCCCTTGGCGTCGAAGCCCTGCGGGCCCGGGGAGTAGTCGGCCTTGAACGCTGCCGAAGAGACGCGGACCGGGCTTTCCCGGAGCACGACGTCGGAGAGCTCCAGCGTGGCGGACATATCGCCGTCCGCCTTGCGCGAGGCGGAGGCCCGGTAGGCGCCGGCGGTCGCGACCGACAGAGGCGCGGCGAAAGGCTGTTCGGCGAGCGCGCCGAGCGCGCCGGTGAGGCTGAGCGTCGTCGGCGCCTCGCCGAGGCCGATGACGATGTCGCCGGCCGCCAGCGTGCGGCCGCGATTCCTGAGCTCGGCCTTGTTCAGCCCGATGGTCGACGAACGCTCGCCGAGGACGATGTCGAGCGTCGCGGTGAGGTCGCACCGGTCCGCCCATTTCTTGCCCTCCCAGCTGATTGACGTCCCGGCCAGCGCGATGGGCGCGCCCTCCGTGCGGATGAAGAGGCCCTCGTTCCTGAAGCCCACGGCGAGGTCGGCCTTCTGCAGGTCGCCTTCCAGTCCCAGCCCCGGAATGAGCGCGGAGAGAGATTCGAGCGGCAGCGTGTGCGCGGAGGCCTCGACGAGCGTGCCCGCGGGCTTGGCGCCGCCGATGGCGAAGGGCTGCCTGAGCTTCAGCGAGAGCAGCGCCGCGCCCTGACGGGAGATGCCGGCCTGCATGTTGGACACCGTGGGCAGTCCGGACGGCTCCTGCGCGGCGTCGGCCTTAACGGCGGCCCGCAGGCCCTTCATCTTGTCGGCCGGCAGGTTTTCCCAGCCGGGCATGGTGGTCAGCGCCGCGATGTCCAGATCGGCGTCGACCGTGGCCTTCCAGGAGCCCTTGTCGCCCGGCGTGAAGGAGAGCGAACCGCCCGCGATGCGGCCGCCGGAGAACCCTGCCTCGAACGGGGCGAGGGTGATGGTGCCTCCCTCGGTGCGCAGCGGGAAGGAGGCGTTCAGGTTCTTGAAGAGCGGCTTGCCGTCCATCGAGACGGCGAGCCCGCTGAAGGCGTGCGTGCGTCCGCCCGTGATCTCCGGGCGCCCTTTGACGAAGGAGACCGAGGCCTGCCCGCTCCATCTTCCGGAGGTGATGGTCGCGGCGGTGGCCGACTGGAAGGGTGTCAGCGCCGTGAGGTCGGCCTCCTCGGCCGAGACGGTCAGCGCGGCGCCGGAGGAAACATCGGGCAGCGGGCCGGACTTCCAGCGCAGCGGGGCGGGGGCGGATAC
>JBJTIX010000265.1:0-3095 GCA_046095205.1 Opitutia bacterium | reverse complement strand
AACATGGACGGGGCGACCTCCGGGTTCAAGCGCGACAGGGGTCTTTTCCTGTTGAAGCCGGTCTCGACTCGGATTGCCTATGGGACGATGTCCGCCCTCCTCACCCTGTCGATTCTGGCCGAGGCCGAGACCAAGGGAACCTTGTGGTATTTCCAGCAGATGGACAGCGCCGGCCTCGCCGTCGCCGGCGTCCTGCTGGTCTGCTCCTTCATCGGCTGGGGCGCCATGATCCAGTAATGGGGCGACGTGCAGGAGCTGCGCCGCCGCAACCTCGCCTTCGAGCGCCGCCTGCGCGACGAGCCCGCCGTCGTCGCGCTCAACTTCCCCCGCGGCACCAGCCTCGCGCCCTACGAGTACCTCGTCGCCGAGGCCGTCTCCGCCGTGCAGCGCCACAAGGGCCGGCTTCTCCGCCAGTCCGACGTCACGCTCTGCATGGGGCACGTCGAGAACGCCGTCCAGCGCGGCGTCTCGCGCACCATGGTGAAGTACGAGGACAAGATGGTGCTGCTCTCCTCGCTCGTCTCCGGCGGACCGTTCCTCGGCCTGCTCGGCACGGTCTGGGGCGTGATGCTGACCTTCGGCGCGCTCACCGAGAAGGCGAGCATCGCGCAGCTCGCGCCCGGCGTCTCCGGCGCGCTCGTGACCACCACGCTCGGCCTGCTCGTCGCGATTCCCGCCACCTTCGGCTACAACTACCTGCTCACCCGCGTTAAGCTCATGACGACCGAGCTGGAGAACTTCGCCAGCGCCCTGGCGGATCGCGTGGAGCTCGAGCTCGAGGGCGAGGCCCGCCGCAACTTCTCCCAGCACCAGGAGCGCGAGAACCTGCGTCGTGCGGCCGCATCGGCGCAGCCCGCCGCGCCCGCCGCCCCGGTCCAGCCGGCCGCCCCGGCCCCCGAGGGGCCCGCGACCGACGACGGCTCCTTCAGCCCTCCCGGCTGGGAGGACGCCCAGTGACGCCGCATGGCCCGCTCCTTCTCCAAGCCGCACCGGCTCCACGTGATGAACGAGCTGAACGTCACGCCGATGCTCGACCTCTGCTTCTGCCTGCTGATCATCTTCATGATCGCGACGCCGGTGCTTGAGCAGACCACCGCGGTCAACCTGCCCAAGGCGGAGAAGGGGGCCGGAAAGTCGCCCGACACCAAGACGCAGTACCGTTTCGTCGTCATCGGCGCCGACGGTTCCTACAGCCTCGGCAACCGCGCCGTCACTCCGGCGCAGCTCGGCGAGGAGTTCGCCTCGATCGCGGCCATGCCCGAGGCCGACCAGCCGGTCGTCCGCGTCCGCGGGGACGGCGCGCTGCAGTACCAGAAGGTGATCGACGTCATGTCCATGGCCAAGTCCAAGGGCCTCACAAAGGTGGGCCTCGACACCGAGGTGCGCTGAACGATGTCGGGCGAAGCCAGAGGGATGGTCGGTTCGGTGCTGGTGCACCTCCTCATCGTCGCCGGCTTCGTCGGTTTCTCATGGTTCGCCGCGGGCCGCGCCTCGGAGGAGATGGAGCCCGTCGATCCGCTCCTGGTCGACCTCACCGGGCCCGCCAACCGCCGGCCCGGCGAGATCGGCAAGGCCGCCGGTGTCGCCAAGGGCGCCCCTGATGCGCCCAAGGGACTGAAGTCCGTGCGCATCAAGCCCCTCGACATGGAGGCCGTCCGTCGCGCCCAGGAGCAGCCGGAGGCCTCCGCCCAGTCCGCCTCCTCGTCCAAGAGCGACTCCAAGAAGGGCCCCAAGAGCGTCTCCAAGGGCACGACCGGCAAGAGTTCCCTGAGCGAGTTCCTGTCCTCCAAGGGCGGCAAGTCCGGCTCGTCCGGCAAGTCCGGCTCCATCGGCGGCGTGACCGTCCGTGGCAGGTCCACCGGCACGGGCGAGAACGGCGGCGAAGGCGGCAGCGCCGGCGCCAAGCAGCTTTATGCCGGCGAGGTGCTCGCGCGCTTCCGTTCGGTATGGGTCGACATCGTGAGCCAGGACGGAGGCGAGATCGAGAACGTCGGCGCCTGCGGCGTCACGCTGCCCGTCGACGCCTCCGGCAACGTCAGGTTCGGTTCCTGGATCCGCCAGCCTTCCGATCCGCGCATCGCGGAGCTGGTTCGCCGCGCCTGCGCCCGCATCGGCAACTGCGGCCCGCCTCCCGGCGGCTCCGGCTTCGGCATCGACTTCCCGAACGTCTCCGTCAGCGGAGGCTGAACGTCAGTCGCGCACCTGCAGCGTCATCTGCACCTCGACCGAGGCGCCGAGGGGCAGCCCGTTGACCGAGACCGCGGCGCGGGCGTGGCGTCCGGCCTCGCCGAAGACGTGCAGGAGGAATTCCGAGGCGCCGTTGAGCACCTTCGGGCTGTCGCTGAAGCCGTCGACGCCGTTGACGAAGCCGCTGACCATCACGACGCGCTCGACCCGGTCCAGCGTGCCGAGGTGGGCCTTGGCGTTCGCGAGTGCGTTCAGCGCGCAGAGGCGCGCGGCCTCGGCGCCCTGCGCGAGGTCGACCTCGCGGCCGACCTTGCCGAGCGAGACGACCTTGCCGTCCCGGACGGGCAGGGTGCCGGCCAGGAAGAGCAGCTGGCCCGAGCGCACCGCGGGCACGTAGGCTCCGGCGGCCGCGGGGGGCGCGGGCAGGGTCAGGCCGAGCTCGGCGATGCGTGATTCGGCGGAGGACATGGGGACGGTCCGGCGGACCGGCTCAGCGTCCGTTGGCCTTCTTCAGCCCGTCGATCAGCTCGATGACGAGGTCGCGGGCGCGGGCCTTGATCTCCCGCGGCAGCGCGGCGTCCGAGGGGGCGATGGCCCGCCTGACCTGGAGGTAGGTGACCGCCATGACCTTCTCGTTGTTGCGCACGACGGTGGCGGTGTCGCGGATGGAGAGCTCGATGTCGGCCGCGGAGCGTCCGAGGGCGCGGTCGAAGCGGATCTCGATCGTCAGGAGCGGCACGTGCGCCTCGTTGGGGACCATGGGCGACTCCTTGGGGGCGATGTTGTTGCGGCGCAGCTCGAGCTCCATCACGTCGCGCAGCTCGTTGCGCAGGTCGCCGTCCTCGGTGCGGAGGTCGTTCGCCCGCACGTCGATGACGAGGAAGCTGATCCCCCGCAGCTTGTTCACG
>JBJTIX010000264.1:0-1327 GCA_046095205.1 Opitutia bacterium | reverse complement strand
AGCCGAACGCGGCAAGCTCAGGGGTCTGGCCCAGACGATCGAGCCCAAGGTCTTCGTGGGCAAGGCGGAGGTCGGAGTCGTCCATGCACGGAAGATCGTCATGGATGAGCGAGTAGGTGTGGACGCATTCGAGCGCGGTGGCGGACACGAAGAGCGTGGTCTCTCCCTTGCTGATGGTGACGGCGCCGTTGGCCAGCCTGGCGTAGGTGCCCGTGTTGATGGTGATGCCGAGTTCCTCGACGGTCACCGAGTGTTTCTGTTTCATGTGTTTGTTTTCTTTTGGTTGTGCCGGACGGGATTGCCCGGCGGGTTTTGGTGGGTGGGTGGAAAAGGGGGCGTCCCAGCGGAGGCCGGGACGCGCTCAGGATGCCAGCGCCCGCGGGACGCGGGTCACTTGCGCAGGTTGAGCTTGGCCAGGAGCGCGTTGTACCGCTCGAGGTCGCTCGACTTGAGGTAGTTCAGCAGCTTGCGGCGGCGGTTCGTCAGCATGATGAGGCCGCGGCGCGAGTGGAAATCCTTGCGGTGGGAGCGCAGGTGCTCGGTCAGGTGGTTGATCCGGGCGGTGATCAGGGCCACCTGGACTTCGGGAGAACCGGTGTCCTTGGCGCCCTGCTGGTGCTTCTTGATGATGTCCGACTTGTCGACCGACATGGTGTGTTGTGTGGTTAGTTTTGTGGGGTGGCCGACCTGGGAGGGATTCCCGAAAGCCCCGCCTTCAGGCCGGGCTCTCCGTCTGGAAGGGCCTTGCGACCCCCGGCCAGCGTGAGAAGGGCTCCGCCCCTCCCCCTAACGAAGTTGACCCTCAGCAATGACGGGGTCGAAGGACGCACGCAAGCAGGAAAAGGGGCCTCAACGGCGCGTATCCGGGTCCGAGTGGGGACATGTCCGTTGACTCCCGAGGCCTCGGACGGAGAAATGTGTCCATGCCCAGCGGCGAACCAGAACGCACCCCCCTGACCGGAGCCGAACGCGGCAAGCTCAGGGGTCTGGCCCAGACGATCGAGCCCAAGGTCTTCGTGGGCAAGGCGGGGGTCAACGCCGGCACCGCCAAGCTGCTCACGGACGCCTTCCGCAACGCCGACCTGGTCAAGGTGCGCTTCACGGCCGCCCGCGACGAGATGGAGGCGCAGGCGCAGGAGCTGGCCCGTCTCACGGACAGCGAACTCATCGGCTCGGTCGGCCGCACGGCCAGTTTCTTCCGCACGGGAGGGGCGGGCTGAGATGGAGGACGCGGCCTTCGAAAGCCGGCACCGCGCGCTCCTGACGAAGGCGGAGGCGGCGCTCCGCAGGCTCACGCCCGCGGCGGAGACGCGGCCGGCCCGGCTCC
>JBJTIX010000263.1:0-3978 GCA_046095205.1 Opitutia bacterium | reverse complement strand
CGACGCGTCCGGCGCCGTCGAACGATTCGTTATAACCGAAGAAGGCGACGACGGTGTCGGCCTTCAGGTGGAAGAGCCACTGGTCAGGGGTCGAGAAGAAGCCCTTGCCGTTGTGCTGCGCGTACTCGGGGTGGAACTTGTCGGCGCCGGGGAAGGCCCACTGGCTTGCGCGCGCGGGGTGGGGGCGGAAGGCGGGGGTGTCGCCCGAACGGCCGAGGTTGCGCACGATGAACCCACGGTCGGGGAAGCGCAGCTGGAGCTCGGTCTCGATGCGGCCGTAATAGGTCTCGCGCTCGGCGAAGCCGTTGCCGATGAAGGCGATCGTCTCTCCCTTGCCCGGCGCCTGGGACCGCTGCGAGCGCTGCAGCTTCGCCTCGGGAGGATTTTCCGCCGGCGCGTGCGGGGTGGGGGAGCCCTTGCTGTTGTCCGGCCAGTTGGCGGCATTGGCCTTGTCGGCGCGCGTCTTGATCTTGCTGTGGTCGGTGACGGGCTTGTCCGCCGCGATCAGGCCGCAGGCGCAAAGGGAGAGGATGAGTCGGGCAAGGAACTTCATGGGGATGGCAGGCAACGACACTTAGTCCGCCGCAGGCGGACCGCCAGCCCTAGTTGCCCCAAGCAGCGGCTTCAGGACCCTTCGTAAACGGCTCAGCCCCGCCAGGCTGCCGCCAGCGCCTTGCAGACACGCAACCAGAGGAAGGCGCTGAGTCCGAGGCCGGCCGCATAGCCCGCACGCCATGTCCAGGGCACGGGGGATTCCCCGGTGGCGAGGAGTCCGAAAAGGCACATGCCGACCGCTCCTGTGAGCAGGAGCAGCCTGAGTCCGAGCATGACGAGGATGAAGGCCTTCACGGGGTCGAATCTGCCGTGCGCGGCGCCGCGGTCAAGGTCCGCTCAGCGCACGAGATGGGCGAACAGGTCGCGGATCTCCTGGTCGGAAAGCCCCGCAAGGAGGCCCTCGGGCATCACGGAGACCGGGCTGGCTTCCAGCCTGGCGACGGCGTCCTCCCTCAGCGTGGTGGTCGCGCCGGACAGGTCGCGGAGGACGACCGTGCCTCCGTCGCGACGCACGAGGATGCCGGCCGAGACGGTGCCGTCCTTCATCTTGGCGAGGTAGGTGCCGAAGCCCTCGCGGATCTCGAGGCTGGGGTAGACGAGGTTCATCACCCAGAAGTCGAGGTTCGTCCGTTCGTAGCCGGTGAGGTCGGGACCGATCGCGCCGCCCTCGCCCTTGAGGGCATGGCAGGCGCCGCAGCGCGCCGCGAAGAGCGTCCGGCCCTTGGCGGCGTCACCGTCGCCGGATCGCACGATCCCGACGAGCCGGGCGGCCTCCGCGTCCTTCTCGGGCGTCACGCCCGTGATCAGCCGATGCTTCCAGAGGCGTTCGACGGCGGAGTCGAGCGACGCGTCACGGTGGCCGGCGATCAGGCGCACGTTGTCGGCGGAGACGTGGGCGGCCATGACGCCGCCGGCGTCGACGGCCTCGACGAGCAGTTTCGCCCAGTCGGCACGTGCGCTGAGGGCGCGCAGGGCGTCCTCGCGCAGGCCGAGGTCGGCGGCGAAGCCGCGCTCGTAATTGGTCAGGACGGTCTTCGGCACGCGGGCGTCGTCGTAGCGCACGGCCGAGGCCAGGAAGCCGCGCTTGCCGGGTGCGGCGCCCGGTTCGGACAGGATCTTGATGAGCGGCTCGAGGGCCTCGGCGCGTCCGGCGCGAGAGAGGGCGTCGGCGGCCTGGGTGCGGCGGAGCAGGGCGAGCTTGCGGTCCGAGACGGCCGCGACGGCCGCCTTGAGTGCGTCCGGCCTGCCTTCCTTCAGGTCCTGGACCGAAAATGCGGCCGAACCGTTCGACTCGAGGCGCGTCTTCACGGCGCGCGCGAGCCGCTCGGGCATGGCGGGCAGCTCCGCGGTGTCGAAGGTCGCGATGACTCCGTCCAGGATGCGCTCGGCCGACTTGGGGTCGCCGCAGGCGGCGAGCATCCGTTCGACCTCGGCGAGTCCCTCGCGGCTTCCTCCGTGGGCCAGTCGTCGGCCGAGTCGTGAGGCCAGATGGTCACGGAAAACCTCGGTCTGCACGTTCGCCCGCAGCTGTTCGCGCACGTTCGCGCGTCCCGCCTCCTCGCCGAGCGCCGATTCGAGCGCCCACCAGGCCATCAAAGGGATGCGGCCGGACTCGTCCTTGACGGCGTCGGTGGCCGTGAGCAGGGGCAGGCCGGCGGAACGGAGTCGCTTGGCCGTCGCCAGGATCTGCATCACGACCTCCGGGTGCGTCTCGGAGGCGGCCGCGGCGACGGCTTCGCGTCCGGGGGCCGCACCGCGCTCGGCAATGATCTTCCAGGCCCAGCGGCGCACGTAGGGGTCGCGGTGCGTGACGGGCGGCTCTCCCGCCTCGCCGAGCAGGTCGAGCGCCCAGAGGGCCTCGAGCGCATGCGGCGCCTCGAGCATCCGCCGCAGGGAGGGCGCCATCTGGCGCAGGCCTCGCCAGCCGATCTCGAGCACGGCCTGCTTGCGGAACCATTCGTTCGGATGCGACATCAGGTCGATGAGCCGGTCCGGGCTCACCGTCGAAAGGTCGAACGCGGGGAAGCCCGCCGGGCGGTCCGCGCGACGGATGCGATAGAGCCGGCCGCGTGCCTTGTCCCAGTCGTCGACCGGGTTCACGTGACTGAGGCGGGTGTCGTACCAGTCCGCCAGGTAGACCGCGCCGTCCGGGCCGACCCCGGTCCAGACGGGACGGAACCAGCGGTCGGGGCTGGCGATGAGGTCCTGCTCGTCGACGGTGCGGAAGGTCGAGCCCTGCGGGATCACGCGGCTGAGGTAGGCCTTGTTGGCGAGGGAGTTCGGGGCGATCACCTTGCCCTCGTATTCGCCTCCCAGCATCCCCCCTTCGTAGATCGCGAAGGCCTGTGGAAAGCGGCGCTCCTCGCCCTCGCTGCGCATGTGTTCGAACCACCCGTAGGCGTGGGGGTTCGTCAGCGGACCGTGCTTGCCCCAGTTCTTCACGCCGTAGGAGCCCATCTCGTAATGCATTCCGCGCGTCGCGCCGTAATTCGTCCCCGTGAACACCCGTCCCTTGGAGTCGATGTCGAGGCTGTAGGTGTTGCCGCCGCCCTCGGCGTAGATCTCGAACTTCCGGCGGACGGGATGGAAGCGCCAGACGCACTGGCCGCTCCAGCGGGTGCGCGGGCCGCCGGGCACGCCGACATCGCCGGTGGTGGTGCTCCCGTTGACGCCGTAGAGCCAGCCGTCGACGTTCCACTGGAGGTTGGTGGCGGTGCTGTGGGTGTCCTCGAGCCCGAAGCCGGCCAGTTAGACGCGCGGATCGCCCTGGGGCAGGCCGTCCTTCATGGCGTAGCTGAGCAGGTAGGGCGGATTGAGCACCCAGAGCCTTCCCGCGCCCGTGACCGTGGCCGTGACGATGTTGAGCCCCTTCAGGACGTCGGTCTGACGGTCGATCTTCCCGTCACCATTGGTGTCCTCGAGGATGCTGATGATGTCGGCGCCTTTTTCGCCCAGAGGCGGCGGCGCCGGGACCTTGTCGAACTGGGCGCGCAGGTGCTGGTCGTAGCTGACGACCTTGAGGCCCGCGGGGAAGGGGTACTGCCTGAACTGCACCACCCACATCCTCCCGCGCGAGTCCCAGCTGGCGTGGATGGGCTGCGTCACGGAGGGCTCCGCGGCGACGAGGTCGACGGCGAGCCCGGGGCGCAGCGTGAAGCGGCGCAAGGACTCCTCCGTCGAGGATGGCGGGGTGTCGTCGGCCTGCACGCCGCGACCCTTGAAGGTCTTGGCGATCTCGAGCACCTTCTCGTTTCCGGCGAAGGGGGAGTCGGCCCCGAGCAGGCACGCCGCAAGAAGCAGATGGGAGACCGTGCATTTCATCGTGAAAGCCAGCCCTTGTCGGGCTCGGACCATAACAGCCGCGCGACGAACACCGCGTTGTCCGAGCCGCGGGCGGTGCATTTCGTGTAATCGTAGGGATTC
>JBJTIX010000262.1:0-26137 GCA_046095205.1 Opitutia bacterium | reverse complement strand
CCTATGAGATGAGCGTGGGCAAGGGCGGCTTCGTCACCGAGACCGCGACCATCCGCCCCAAGGCGATCAACACCAAGAAGGGCGTCGAGTTCGGCTTCCCTGAGACGATCCAGTTCACCCTCACCAAGGTGCCCGGTGCGGGCGACGTGACCGTGCCCGAACAGGACACCGCGGAATTCAAGAAGCTCGTGAAGCGCGCCAACGGCGACACCACCGACGAGAGCTCCGGCATCAAGGCCGACCTCGCCGGCGTGGCCGAGTCGGCCCGTCGCATGCAGGATCCCGCCGTCCAACCCAAGACGCCCGAGGCCAAGCAGAATTATGAATCCGCGCTGAAGTCCCTGGCCGCCCGCGCCGCCGAGCTCGAGAAGCAGGTGGACGTCAACCGCGGCGCCGCCAAGGCCGAGACGGCCAAGGAGCTCGCCCAGGTCCAGAAGGCGCTCGAGGAGCAGAAGACAGCCGCCGCCAGGGCCCGCGAGGAACTCGTCGCCGCCAAGGCCGACGCCGAGGCCAAGCTCGCCGCCGCCAACAAGAATTCTGACGCTAAGTCCGCCGCCGAGGCCAAGGCCGCCAAGGACGCCGCCGTTGCCGCCGAAGGCAAGGCCAAGGCCGCCGAAGCCAAGCTCGCCGCCGCCAACAACGCCGCCGCCGAAGCCCGCAAGAAGGCCGATGCCGCCGCCAAGGCCGAGGCCGACGCCAAGGCCGCCGCCCTCGCCGCCGAAGCCAAGGCCGCCGAAGCCGCCAAGGCCGCCGAACAGGAAATCGCCAAGGCCCGCCTGGCCGCCGAGTACCCCAAGACCGAGGCCATGAAGGCCGCCGAAGCCAAGGTCGCCGAAGCCGCCGCAGCGACGGCGGACGCCCAGGCCGCCGAGGTAGCCAAGGCCGACGAAGCCACCAAGGCCGCCGAACAGGAAATCGCCAAGGCCCGCCTTGCCGCCGAGGAAACCAAGACCGAGGCCATGAAGGCCGCGGAGGCCAAGGTCGCCGAAGCCGCGGCCGCCGCCGCCGAAGCCAAGACCGCCGCGGAAGCCAAGGCCGCCGAAGCCACCAAGGCCGCCGAGCAGGAAGTCGCCAAGGCCAAGGAGGCGGCGGACGCCGCCAAGGCCGCCGCCGCGAAGGCAGCCGCCGCCGAGTTCTCCGCCCGCTTCGCCCTCCTGGAATCCCGCCGCCGCAGCAAGGCGATCACGGAGGAGGAGTACGCCGAGCAGCTCGCCGCCCTGCGCAAGCGGATGGGCGAGTGATCCGGCGCTGAGCCGACCCTTAAGCCCGGCCTCACCGCCGGGCTTTGTCTTTGGTTTTGATTGGAAGCCGGAGACGCGGCCCGCACGTTGAAGGCATGTCGGACACGCTCTCCCGCACGCCCCTCCACCCGCTGCACGTCGAGCTCGGCGCGCGTCTGGTGCCCTTCGCCGGCTGGGAGATGCCGGTGCAGTATTCGGGCATCATCGAGGAGCACCACGCGGTGCGGCGCGCCTGCGGGCTGTTCGACGTCTCCCACATGGGCGAGGCCCGCGTGCGCGGCGCCGACGCCGTGAGGCTGCTCGACCGCGTGATGACCAATGAGATGGCCTCGCTGCGCGCAGGTCACGCCCGCTACACGGTGATGTGCCTGCCCGACGGCGGCTGCGTCGACGACGTGATCGTCTACCGGATTGGCGACGCGGAGTTCTTCATCTGCCTCAACGCGTCCAACGCCGCCAAGGACATCGCGTGGCTGCGGACACACGCCCAGGGGCTCGCGGTCGAGGTCGTCGACGAATGCTCGCGCTGGGCGCAGCTCGCGCTCCAGGGACCGAAGGCGGAGGAGATCCTCGCCAAAATCACCGCGCTCCCCCTCGCCGGCCTGCGCCGCTTCGCCTTCGCCGAGGGCGTCGTCGCCGGCGCGGCGGGCTGCGTCGTCTCCCGCACGGGCTACACCGGCTCGCCCGGCTTCGAGATCTACCTCCCGGCCGAAGCCGCGGTGACGGTCGCGCGGGCGCTGCTCGAGGCGGGCCGGCCGCTCGGCCTCATCCCCACGGGACTGGGCGCGCGCGACTCGCTCCGGCTCGAAGCCGGCTACCCGCTCTTCGGACATGAGATCTCGGAGACGATCTCGCCGATCCAGGCGGGGCTCGGCTGGGCGGTGAAGTTCTCCAAACCCGACTTCATCGGACTTGAGGCGCTGCGGCGTCAGGCCGAAGGCGGCCCGGCCTCATCGGTCACGTTCTTCTCCCTCGATGACCGGCGCATCGCCCGCCAGGGCGCCGCGGTCTTCGCGGGCGACCTCAGGGTCGGCGAAGTGCTCTCCGGCACGCAGTCCCCGACGCTCGGCAAGCCGATCGGCTCGGCACTGGTCGCGGCCGGACAGGCGGCCGCGGGCGGGCTGACGGTCGACATCCGGGGCCACCGGGTGCCGATGGTACTCTCCGCCGGTCCCTTCGTGAAGTGAAGGGTTGAAACGAAGTCCCCGCTCCCCTACTCCGCCCACCATGAGCCAAGTCCCCGCCGACCTCCGCTACACCAAGGAGCACGAATGGATCCGGATGCGGCCCGACGGCACCGCGGAGATCGGCATCACCGACCACGCGCAGTCGGCCCTCGGCGACGTCACCTACGTCGACCTGCCCAAGGCGGGCGCGAAGTTCAACGCGGGGGACACGTTCGGCACGGTCGAGTCGGTCAAGGCCGCCTCCGACCTCTACGCGCCGGTGGCCTGCGAGGTCATCGAGTCCAATTCGGCCCTCGACGGGGCGCCCGACCTCGTGAACCGCGAGCCCTACGCCGGCGCCTGGATGATCCGCGTCCGCCTGGCCGACCCCGCCTCGGTGGCGGGCCTGCTCGACGCGGCCGCCTACGCGGCCTCGCTCTGAGCGACCGGTTGACCGCGGCGGGGCCCGCCGCCATCGTGGACGCGTGACGCTCATCGCGGCCCGCAACCTCAGGAAGGCCTACGGCGGCACGCCGGTGCTGCGCGAGGTCTCGCTCACGGTCGCCGCCGGCGAAGTCGTGTGCGTGATCGGTCCTTCCGGCGGCGGCAAGTCGACGCTGCTGCGCACGCTCTCGGGCCAGGAGGCCCCGGACGCGGGCGAGGTCCTGCTCGACGGCTACGCCGCACCGGCCGAACGGCTCCGCCGCGAAGTCGGACTGGTCTTCCAGTCCTTCCGCCTCTTCCCGCACCTGAGCGCGCTCGGCAACGTCACCCTCGCCCCGCGCGTGCTCGGACGGGGCGAAGGCGGAGCGCTCGAGGCCCGGGCCCGCGCGCTGCTGGAGAAGGTCGGCGTCGGGCCCGAACTCCACGACCGGCACCCCTCCGCGCTCTCCGGCGGGCAGCAGCAGCGCGTCGCCATCGCGCGCGCGCTCGCGCTCGACCCGCGGGCGATCCTCTACGACGAGCCCACCAGCGCGCTCGACCCCGAGCGGGCCGCCGACGTGCTCGCGCTCATCCGCGCCCGCGCCGCCGAGGGCATCGCGCAGGTGGTCGTCACGCACGACCTGCCCTTCGCCCGCGCGCTGCGGGCGCGCACGGTGCACCTCGAGGCGGGCGAGGTCGCCGGCGACTCCGACCGGCTGCTCGACGATCCGTCCGACGAGCGCACGCGCCGCTTCCTGCGCGCCCGCCTGCCATGACGCGCCGGCTGCTCGCGATCCTCCTCGCCGCGCTCGCCGCGGCCGCCGGCCGGGCCCAGGCCCCCGCGCTGCGCTGGGGCGCCGCCTCGGACGGCAACGTGCCCTTCGCCTTCCACCCCGACGAGTCCGACGCGCTCACGGGCTTCGAGCAGGAGATCGTGGACGAGCTCGCGCGACGCCTCGGCCGGACGGCCGTGCACGTGCGCAACGACTGGGACGGCCTCATCCCGGGACTGCAGACCGGCGCCTACGACCTGGCGATCAACGGCATCGAGATCAGCGAAGACCGCGCCCGGTCGGTCGACTTCTCCGTGCCCTACTTCCGCGGCTACGAGCAGATCGTCGTGCGCCGCGGCGAGCCGGGCCTGCGCACGCTCGCGGGACTCTCCGGCCGCCGGGTCGGGACGCTCGGCCAGACGCTCGCCCTCGAGCTGCTCGAACGCACGCCCGGCGTGACCGCGGTGAAGTACGACCAGGAGCTGCAGGCCTACGCGGACCTGGCGGCCGGACGCCTCGACGCCGTGCTCCTGGACTTCCCCATCGCGAAATACTACGCCGGACCGGACCCGCGCCTCGAGCTGGTCGGGGAGCCGGTGGGCGAGTTCCGCTACGGAGTCGCGCTGCCCAAGGGCTCGCCGCTCAAGCGCGAGGTCGACGCCGCGCTGACGGCCATGGCGGCCGACGGCACGCTGCGGCGCATCCTCTCGCGATGGGACCTCTGGGGCCCGGCGCAGGCCGCGCTGCACAACCAGCCGGCCGCCCCCGACGGGCCGCCCACGGGCTACCTGGAATATGTCGCGCGCACGCGGGCGGGCCTGCCCTGGACGGAGAAGCTCGCCCGCTACTTCTCCTCCGACGCCCTCGCGCTGCTCGGAAGGGGCGCGGCCACGACCCTCGCGCTCTCCGCCTGCGCGATGGTCCTCGCCACGGGGCTCGGGCTCGCGCTCGCGGCCGGCCGCGCCTTCGGGCCGAGGCCGCTCGCGGCCCTCTGCACGGTCTACGTCGAGGCCGTGCGCGGCACGCCCCTGCTCATCCAGGCGCTCTTCCTCTACTACGGCCTGCCGGAGGCCGGCCTCCGGCTCCCGCCCTTCGTGGCCGGCGTGCTCGCGCTCGGCCTCAACTACGCCGCCTACGAGTCCGAGAACTTCCGCGCGGGCCTGCGCGGCGTGCCCCGCGGCCAGGAGGAGGCGGCGCTCGCGCTCGGCCTCTCACGCCGGCAGGCGCTCCGGCACGTGGTGCTGCCGCAGGCCCTGCGCGTGGCGCTGCCCCCGATGACCAACGACTTCATCAGCCTGCTCAAGGACTCGTCGCTGGTGTCGATGATCACGCTGCTCGAGCTCACGGGGGCCTACCAGCGCCTGGCCACCCAGCACTACGACTACTTCCTGCTCGGCGCGGTGGTGGCGGGGTTCTACCTGCTGCTCGGCCTTCCGTTCGTGCGGCTGGCCCGCCGGCTGGAGGCCCGGCTCGACCGGGCGCGCTGACGACGCCTTGCGCTTTGCGCCCGCGCCCCTAGGTTCGCCCGACGATGTCGTTCGCCGAAGTCCACGCCGGACACTCCTGGGAGGGCGCGCTGGCCCGCATCGGCGCCTGCTCGTCCGCCGACGTGCGCCGGGCGCTCGCGCGCGCGGCCGCCGGCGAGGCGGGGCTGGACGACTTCGTCGCGCTGCTCTCGCCCGCCGCGGCGGACAGCCTGGAGGAGATGGCCCGGCTTTCGCAGGCGCGCACGGTGCGCCGCTTCGGACGGACGATGCAGCTCTTCGCCCCGGCCTACCTGTCGAACGAGTGCCAGAACGTCTGCACCTACTGCGGCTTCTCGGCCGGGAACAAGGTGGCGCGGCGGACGCTCACGCCGGCCGAGATCCTCCGCGAGGCGGGGGCGCTGAAGCGCCTCGGCTTCGGCCACGTCCTGCTGCTGACGGGCGAATCGACCAAGGTCGCCCTGCCCTATTTCCGCGAGGCGCTCACGCTCCTGCGGCCCCACTTCCCCTCGATCTCGATGGAGGTGCAGCCGCTCGAGACGGAGGAATACGCCGAACTGCGCCGCCACGGGCTCAACGGAGTCTACCTCTACCAGGAGACCTACCACCGCGAGACCTACGGCACGCACCATCCGAAGGGCCGGAAGTCCGACTTCCTCCACCGCCTCGACGCGCCCGACCGCATCGGCGCCGCCGGGGTGCACCGCATCGGCCTCGGCGCGCTGCTCGGCCTGGAGGACTGGCGGGCGGAGTGCTTCTTCACGGCGCTCCACCTGCTCTGGCTGGAGAAGCGCCACTGGCGCAGCCGCTTCAGCGTCTCGTTCCCGCGCATCCGCCCGCACGAGGGCGGCCTCACGCCCAAGGTCGCGATGTCGGACCGCGAGCTGGTCCAGGCGATCTGCGCCTTCCGGCTGCTGCACGGCGAGGTGGAACTGACCCTCAGCACGCGGGAGAGCCGCCGGTTCCGCGACCATGCCTGCCGGCTCGGGGTGACGTCGATGAGCGCGGGCTCCCGCACGAACCCCGGGGGCTACGCGGAGGGACGGGAGGCCTCGCTGGAGCAGTTCGAGATCGAGGACGACCGCACGCCGCAGGAGGTCGCGGACATGCTCCGCGCCGCCGGCTACGAGCCGGTCTGGAAGGACTGGGACCCGTCCTATGACCGCCCGGAGGCGGCGCTGACGTGAGCGCGCCGCGCGCCTGGCTCGAGTCCGCGCCGCCCGAGGGCGCGCGCACGGTCGCGCTCGGCGCGGCGGAGTCGGCGCACCTGGTGCGCAGCCTGCGGCTGCGTCCGGGGGACGCGGTCACGCTGCTGGACGGACGCGGCCTGGTCGCCGAAGGCACGCTGGCCTCGGCCGACGCCGGCGGCGCCACGGTGCACCTGGTCTCGGCGCGCCGCGCACCGGCCGTGGGCCCCGCGGTCACGCTCGCCCAGGCGATGCCCAAGGGCGGCACGATGGACGACCTGGTCCGCACGGCCTGCGAGGCCGGCGCGGCGGCGGTGGTGCCGCTGACGACCGCGCGCTGCGAGATGAAGCTGGACGCGGAACGCGCCGCGGCCCGTCGCGCGCGCTGGTCGGTGCAGGCGGTCGAGGCCTGCAAGCAGTCGGGCAACCCTTGGCTGACGGAGATCGCGGCCCCCGCGGCCTTCGCGGCCTGGATCGCCTCGCTCGGGCCGGCCGCGGCCGACGAGCTGCGCCTGACGGGGTCGCTAGAGACGGATGCGGCGCCCGTGGGACGCGTCGACTTCGCGAAGGCCGCGAAGGTGACCTGGCTCATCGGCCCCGAGGGCGACCTCTCCCCCGAGGAGCTCGCCGCGGCGCGACGGGCGGGCTTCCTGCCGTGCTCGCTCGGACCGACGGTGCTCCGCGCGGAGAACGCGGCGCTCGCCTGCCTGGCGGCGACGTTCGCGCTCGCCGGCCGGGGCCGCTGATCAGGCGCGCCGTCCGGGCGCCCGGGCCACCACGGCCTTCATCCGCGCCAGGATCTCCCGGAGACGCGGACGCGGGCAGCCGAAGTTCAGGCGCACGTGCCCGGGGCCGCCGAAGTCGGCGCCGTTGCTGAGGCCGACGCCGCCCTTCTCGAACTCGGCGTGGGCGTCCTCGAAACCGAGGGCGGTGATGTCGAACCACGCGAGGAAGCTGGCCTGCGGACGCTGCCGCAGGACGACGCCGGGCATGCCGCGGAGCTCCTGCTCGATCAGGTCGAGGTTGCCGCGCAGGTACTCCACGCAGGCCTGCCGCCAGGGCTCGCCGTGCTCGAACGCGGCCTGGGTGGCGGCGAGGCCGAACATGTTCTGGTCGAGGGAGAGGCCCTGCAGCACGCGACGGAAACGGGCGCGGAGCGCGGGGTCGGAGATGACGGCGAAGCCGCAGGTGAGGCCGGCGACGTTGAAGGTCTTGCTCGCCGCCATCAGGGTCACCGTGCGCGCGGCGGCGTCCTCGTCGAGGGCGGCGAAGACGGTGTGCTTCGCGGCGGGGTCGAGCACGAGGTCGCAGTGGATCTCGTCGGAGCAGACGGTCAGGCCGTGCCGGCGCACGGTGTCGGCCAGGCGGCGCAGCTCGTCGCGGTCGAAGACGCGGGCGAGCGGGTTGTAGGGGTTGCAGAGGAGCAGGACCTTGGCGTGCGGCTGGGCGCAGGCGGCCTCGAGCCGCTCCCAGTCGAAGGTCCAACGGCCGGCCGCGAACACCATCTCGAGCTTGATCGGGTTGCGCTCGGAGAGCACGGGCGCCGTCATGAACGGCGGGTAGACCGGGACGGTGGTGACGACGGACTCGCCATGGGCGCTCGCGCAGCGGATCGCGGCGTGGATGCCCGGGACGAGGGAGCACATGAAGGTGATCCACTCGGGCTTCACGTCCCAGCCGTGCCGGCGCCGCAGGTGGTCGACGACGGACCGGAAGACGGCGTCGCGCTGGGCGGGATAGCCGAACACGCCGTGTGCGGCGCGCTCACGGACGGCCTCGACGACGGCGGGCGGGGACATGAAGTCCATGTCCGCGATCCAGCACGGGATGACGTCGCGTCCGGCGTACTTGTGCCACTTGGTGCTGTCCGTGCCCGCGCGCTCGGGACAGTGGTCGAAATCGAAGGCCATCGAAGAGACGAATGGGGTGAACCTGGGATTGAAGGGCGGGACGGGCAAACGCATTCTGCCGCCATGCGCGTCCAGCCCGCGACCTCCGGCCGGCTCGGCGGCCGCGAAGGGGAGCCGGCGGGCCTGCCCGAGGCGCTCGACCGCGGGCTGCTCGACCTGCTGCTGCCGAGGGACTGCGCGGTCACGGGCGAGCCGCTCGACGAAGGCCCGCGGGCGCACCTCTCGCCCGCAGGCGCCTCGCGCCTCCTCCGCATCCACGATCCGCGCTGCCTGCGCTGCGGGCACCCCTACGAGGGCCTGCTGGAGGGCGAGGTGGAATGCCCGCACTGCCGCGGCCTGCGTCCGGCCTTCGGCCGCGCGGTCTGCGCCTTCCGCGCGGAGGGCGCGGCCCGTCGGCTCATCCACCGCATGAAGTATTCGGACGCCCCCTGGCTGGCGGAGGACCTGGCGGACGCCGCGCTGGAGGACGAGGCCTTCCGCCGGCACCTGTCGGGCTCCGTCCTGGTGCCGGTCCCGCTCCACCCGGCGCGGGCCGTGGACCGCGGTTACGACCAGGCGCTGAAGGTGGCGGCCGCCCTCGCGCGACGCGCGCCCGGGTGCATCCTCGCACGGCTGCTGCGCCGGACGGAGGACACGCCGACGCAGACGCGCCTCGGCCGCGGGGAGCGCCGGCGCAACGTCGCCGCGGCCTTCCGCGCCGTCGGCACCCCGGATCCGGACGCGCGCCATGTGGTCGTCGACGACGTGCTGACGACCGGGGCCACCCTGTCGGCCTGCGCCCGCACGCTGCGCCGGGCGGGTGCGCGCCTCGTGGACGCGGCCGCCCTCGCGCACGGCTGAATCAGACCGCGAGCGCGGACTCGAGCGCGTCAGGCGTGACGCCCATCCGGCCGAGGACGAACTCCCGCATGTCGGCGGCGAGCGGCGCCGAGAAGACCCGGGAGAGCGCGGGCGAACGGAAGTCGAGACGGCTGGCGTGCAGCGCCTGCCTCCCGAACTCGAGCTTGGCGGCGAGGCGCGGGGTCCATCCGTGCGCGATGAACTCGAGGAAGAGCGTATCGTCGCCCCCGTACATCTTGTCGCCCGCCACGGGGTGCCCGAGCCAGAGGGCGTGGGCGCGGATCTGGTGCTTGCGGCCGGTGTGGGGCTGCACGCGGGCGAGCGTGTAGCCGCCCGCGGTCAGGAGCGGCTCGAAGAACGTGACCGCGGGGAGCGAGCCGGGGCCGGGGCGCACCGAGGTCTTCACGACGACCTCGCTGGCCTCGTCGGGACCGAGCGGCTGGTCGACCGTGACGGGCTCGCGGAGCTCGCCGCGGAGGATCGCATGGTACGTCTTGACCACGAGGCGCCGCTCGACGGCCGTCTGGGCCGCCGCCGCCGCCGCGTAGTGCTTCGCGAGGAGGATGATGCCGCTCGTCTCGCGGTCGAGCCGGCTGACCAGGTGCGAGACCTCCATGCCGCGCCACTCCTTGACCGCGCCGACCAGCGACGACCAGGGGCCGTCCTTCGAGGGATGGCAGACGAGCCAGCCCGGCTTGTCGAAGACCAGGAAGTCGTCGTCCTCCTGCAGCAGCCAGCGCGGCAGGTCGGCCGGGTCGACCTTCGGCGGCTCCGAGCCGGGCGGGACGAACGTCCAGTCGCTCATCGAGGCGGGGCGAGGCGGTCCTGCAGGCCGTCGCGGCGGCGGCCGGAGTGGCGGGCGAAGACCTCGCCCACGAGGTAGAGCGAGCCGATCACCACGACCGCGGCGCCCGGCGCCGCGCAGCGCCCCGGGCCGGGGAAGAGGTCGGCCGTGCGGGCGACCGCGGCCTCGCCCCGGAACGTGGGCGGCACCAGCGCGAGCAGTTCGGAGGGGTCGCAGGCGCGCTCGTCGTCGGGACGCACGAACAGGAGCCGTCCGGCGTGCCGCGCGGCGGCCTCGACCAGCGGACGCGCGCGGACCGCGCCGAGCGCGCCGAGGACGACCGTCGGCGACGAAAGGCCGGCGAGGAGCGCCTCGGCGGCGCGGGCGCCCTCCTCGTTATGGGCGCCGTCGACGATGAGCGCGCGGCCGTCGTCGAGAGCCAGGCGCTGCCACCTGCCCTCCCAGACCACGCCGAGCAGCGCGCGCCGGGCGACGTCGTCGCGCACCGGCAGCCGGACGGCCAGCTCGCAGGCCAGGAGCGCCGCGCCCGCGTTCCGACGCTGGTGCTCGCCGGCCATGCCGCATTCAGGCAGGCCGTCGCGGAAGCGTTCGCGGACCAGGTGCAGCGGCGAGCCGAGTTCGGCCGCGCGCGCGCGCACCACCGCCTCGGCCTCCGGCGGGAGGTCGGCCATCACGCAGGGCACGCCCGGCTTGATGATGCCGGCCTTCTCGCGCGCGATGTCGGCGTGCGTCGGCCCGAGGAACTCCTGGTGGTCGAGGCCGATGGAAGTGATGACCGTGACCTCGGGCCGGCAGACGTTGGTGGCGTCGAGCCGGCCGCCGAGGCCGGTCTCCAGGACGTTGACCTGCGTGCCGCGCTCACGGAACTCGAGCAGCGCGGCCGCCGTGATCAGCTCGAAGAACGTCGGGGCGAGGTCCGGATCCGCCGCCGCGAGGGCCGCGTGGTGCGGACGAAGCACCTCCGCCAGCTCCGCGACGCGCGCGTCGGGGACCGGCGCGAAGCCCACCCGGATGCGCTCGCCGACCGAGACGAGGTGCGGGCTGGTGTAGAGCCCCGTGAGCCGTCCGTGCGCGCGCTGCACCGCCTCGATCATCGCGCAGGTCGAGCCCTTGCCGTTGGTGCCGGCGACGTGGAAGCAGGGCGCGGCGAGCTCGGGGCTTCCGAGCCGGTCCGAGAGCGCGCGCATCCGCTCGACGCCGAGCCGCGAGCCGAGGTTGCGCAGCCCGGTCAGCCAGCGGATCGTCGCGTCCGCGTCCATCGGCCGCGGACTCAGGCCGCGCGCGCGCGGGCGGGCTTGCGACGGGCGAAGGTGAAGGCGCGGAGGAGGCTGGAGAGGCGGGCCTTCATCTCCTTGCGCTCGACGATCATGTCGATGAGGCCGCGCTTGAGCAGGAACTCCGAGGTCTGGAAGCCGTCGGGCAGGTCCTGGTTGGTCGTCTCCTTGATCACGCGCGCGCCGGCGAAGCCGATGAGCGCGCCGGGCTCGGCCACGATCACGTCGCCGAGCGTCGCGTAGCTGGCCATGACGCCGGCCATGGTCGGATTGGTCAGGACGGCCACGTAGGGGAGTCCGGCCTCGCGCAGGCGCGCGAGCGCGGCGGAGGTCTTGGCCATCTGCATCAGCGAGAGGATGCCCTCCTGCATGCGGGCGCCGCCGGAGGCGCAGACGACGACGCAGGGGCACTTCATCTTCAGCGCGCGTTCGACGGCGCGGGTGACCTTCTCGCCGGCCACGGAGCCCATCGAGGCGCCCATGAAGGCGAAGTCCATGACCGCGAGGCTGACGGGCAGGCCGTCCATGCGGCCGTGGCCGCAGATCACGGAGTCACGCAGGCCGGACTTCTTCTGGTGCTGGGCGACGCGCTCGGGGTAGGCGCCGCCGGCGGTGAACTTGAGCGGGTCGCGGGAGGAGAGGCGCGCGTCGGTCTCCTTCCAGGTGCCCTCGTCGATGAGCAGCTCGACCCGGCGGCGGGCGGGCAGGCGGTCATGGTAGCCCGAGACGGGGAAGACGTTCCAGTTGGCCTCCAGGTCCTTGGTGTAGACCATCTCCCCGGTGGAGGGGCACTTGGTCCAGAGCCCCGCCGGGATGTCCTTCTTCTTGGGAGTCGGCGTGTGGGTGCGCTTGCGGAATACGGCCATGGCTGGAAGGAGGGCAGATTGGCGGGTTCAGGGCGGGGTCGGAAGGCGAAAACCCGGCCGGAAGCCGCGAAACCGGGGCAAATGCCTCCTTTTATAGGCCCACGGGGTCAGCAGGGCCTGCCGACCTCGGCGAGGGACCGCGCGGCGTGGGCGATGTCTTCCGGGGAAAGGTCGGCGTGGTTCGGCAGGTAGATCCCGTGGTCATGGACCTTGTCCGCGACGGGAAGCGCGGTGACGCCGTGACGGCGCACCCAGAAGGGCTGGCGCCCCATCGATCCGCAGACAAGCGGACGGCACTCGACCCCGCGGGCGGCGAGGTGGCGGGCGGTCTCGGCGCGGTTGGCGACGAACGTCCCGTAGGCGAAGCTGGAGACCGGACCGCCCTCGCCCGACTGGCACCAGAAGCCGGGCAGCGCCTCGCGGTAGAGGCGGAAGTTGCGTTCACGGGCGGCGGTGACTTCGGGCAGCCGGCGCAGCTGACGGAGGCCGAGGAAGGCGTTCAGCTCGGTGGGGCGCACGTTGAAGCCCGCGTGATAGAAAGTGTAGAGCTCCTGGAAGGGGTCCGTGCCGTGCGCGTCGCGCCACTCCGTGCGGAAGGGCTCGGGCACGTCGCGGGACCAGCCGTGCGAACGGACGGCGCGCATGACCGCGTGCAGTTTCGGGTCCGACACCGCGACCGCCCCGCCCTCGACGGTGGAGATGTGGTGCCCGAAGTAGAAGGAGAACGAGCCGGCGAGGGAGAGTGCGCCCGCCTTGCGTCCGCGGTGCTCCGAGCCGAGCGCCTCGCAGGCGTCCTCGATGATCAGGCAGCCGTGCCGTTCGCACAGCGCACGGACCTCGTCCATGCGGTTGGGCCGGCCGAGCACGTGCACCAGGATGAGGAGCGCGGGCGACTCGCGCCGCAGGATTTCCTCCAGCCGCGCGGGGTCGACGCCGAGGTCGTCCGCGCCGGCGTCGCAGAGGTGGCACTCGAAGCCCAGCTGCATAAAGGGCGCGAGCGTCGTCGCCCAGGAGACCGCGGGCACGACCACCTTGCGGTTGCGGAGCCGCCCGTCCTCGAGGAGCGCCTGGGCCATGAGCAGGTTCGCGGAAGAGCCGCTGTTGACCATCACGCAGTGCGGCACGCCCAGCCACTCGGCCAGCCGCGCCTCGAACTCCCGGGTGAGCGGACCCATCGTGACCCGCGGGCCTGTGCGCAGCCAGTCGGCGAGGGCGTCCATGTCCTCACGCGTCACCGTGTCGGCCGCCAGCCTGACGGGGCGCGTCGCCATGGTCAGCGGCGGGAGGTGCCGGCCAGGCGTTCGAGCAGCAGCCCGTAGGCCTTCACCGCGCGCTCGGCCATCTTGAGCTCGAAGTTCTCGTCGGGGGCGTGGAGACGGGACTCGGGCGTGAAGAGCCCGATCATCACGGAGTCGAGCCCGGTCTCGCGGCGGATGTCGCCGATGATGGGCACGCTGCCGCCCTCGCGCAGGTAGAGCGGCGGACGTCCGAAGGCCTCGGCCACCGCGCGGTCGGCCTCGCGGAAAGCGCGCGCGAGGACCGGGTTCTGGTCCGGCGGGGTGTTGGGGCGGTCGGGCGGGCAGACGCAGTAGGCGGGGTTGCCCTGCATCTCGCGGATCTCGACGCGGACGCCCTTGGGGGCGCGGGCGCGCACGGCCTCGGAGACGCGGCGGAAGATGTCGGCGGGATCCTGGCCCGGCACCAGCCGGCAGGTCACCTTGGCGAAGACCCGGGAAGGGATGACCGTCTTGGTGCCGGCGCCCTGGTAGCCGCCGCCGATGCCGTTGAACTCGAGCGTCGGCCCGAAGCGCACGGCCTCGAGGCCGTCCATGCCGGGGCCCGGGTGAAGCTCGTCGACCGCGAGCGACCGGCGGAAATCGTCCTCCGAGAGCGGGTATCGGCGCAGCTCGTCCCGCTCCCAGCGGGCGGGCGGCTCCACGCCGTCGTAGAAGCCCTCGACCGCGACCGAGTTGTCGGCGTCGTGCAGCGAGGCGCAGAGTTCGGCGAGCGCCTGGATGGGGTTGTAGACCGCGCCGCCGAAGAGGCCGGAGTGCAGGTCGGACTTCGGGCCGACGAGCCCGATCTCCATCCCCACGAGCCCGCGCAGGCCGGTCGTGATCACGATCTGGTCGGGGCTGGGGCTGGCGGTGTCGGAGAGGATGACGCAGTCGGCCTCGGCGAGCTCGGCCTTGCGCGCGTGAAGGAACTCCGGGAAGCTCGGTGAGCCGATCTCCTCCTCGCCCTCGACGATGAACGTGATGCGCAGCGGCAGGTCGGGGCGTCGGCGCAGCAGTTCGGCGAGCGCGGCGATGGCGACGAGGTGGGGGCCCTTGTTGTCGGCCGTCCCGCGGCCCCAGATGCGCCCGTCGCGGACCGCGGGCTCGAAGGCCGGCGTCGTCCAGAGCTCGAGCGGGTCGGCGGGCTGCACGTCGTAGTGTCCGTAGAGGACGACGTGCGGCCATTCCGCCGGCCCGCGGCGGCGGCCGATCACGACCGGGTGCAGCGGGGTCGGCACGACCTCGACCTCGAGGCCGGCGGTCTTGAGCAGCCCGCAGCAGTGCTCGCGGGCGCCCTGCATGCCGGCGCGGAAGGCAGGGTCCGTCGAGACGCTGGCGTGGCGGACGTATTCGCTGAGCTCCCGGACGAAGTCCATGGCTCCATTAGGGCGGGAACCCGCCGAAGGGCAAGAGAGGGCGGCGGACGCCGGCGCCAGTTTGGACTTCCCCCCGGGGCGGGTTCGGAAAGATTGGACGCATGTCCCCCGAGGAGCAGCTGCAGCGGATGCGCGCCCGAGCCGAGAAGTTCATCGGCGCGGAGGACGTGCTGAAGCGGCTCAAGGAGGGCCGCCGCCTGCGCGTGAAGCTGGGCGTGGACCCCACCCGGCCGGACCTGACCTTCGGCCACATGGTCGTCTTCCAGAAGCTCCGCGAGTTCCAGGACCTGGGCCACCAGGCCGTGCTCATCATCGGCGACTACACCACCCGCATCGGCGACCCCACCGGCAAGTCCGAGACCCGGCCCGTGCTGACCGAGGCGGAGATCGCGGAGAACGCGAAGACCTACCTCGAGCAGGCCTTCCGCATCCTCGACCCGCAGAAGACCGAGGTCCGCCGCAACAGCGAGTGGTTCGGGAAGATGTCCTTCCTCGACGCGCTGCAGCTCAGCCGCCGCATGACCGTCGCGCAGATGCTGGCGCGCGACGACTTCGCCAAGCGCCACGCCGCCAACGTCCCGATCTCGCTCGTCGAGTTCCTCTACCCGCTGCTGCAGGGCCACGACTCGGTCGAGCTCCGGGCCGACGTCGAGATCGGCGGCAGCGACCAGCTCTTCAACATGCTCGTCGGCCGCGACCTGCAGGAGCAGCACGGACAGCCGCCGCAGGCCGTCCTCGGCATGCCCCTCCTCGTCGGCCTCGACGGCGAGAAGAAGATGTCGAAGTCGCTCGGCAACTACATCGCCTTCAACCACGGCGCGAAGGACATGTTCGGCCGCGTCATGTCGATTCCGGACGCCACCATGTGGACCTACTATGACCTCCTGCTGCTCGCCACCCCGGCCGAGACCGCGGAGCTCAGGGCCCTGCACCCGATGGAGGCGAAGAAGCGCCTCGCCGAGCGCCTTACGGACAAGTTCCACGGCGCGGGCGCCGGGGCGCGCGAGCGCGCCGAGTTCGAGAACGTCTTCTCCAAGGGCGGGGTGCGCACCGACATGCCGGAGTTCGCCTGGGACGCCCTGTCCGGCGGCGCGGCCGAAGTCGGCATCGTCGACCTGCTGGCCGCCACGGGCCTCTTCCCCTCCAAGAAGGAGGTCCGCCGCCTCATCGAGGGGGGCGCCGTGCGGCTGGGCGAGGAGAAGGTGGCCGACCCCGCCCGCAAGGTGTCCCGCCCCGCGGGCGAGCTGGTGATCCAGGCCGGCAAGCGCACCTTCCTGAAGGTGAAGTGAGCCGCGGCGCTGTGCCCTTCCCCATCCCCCGCGGGGGCACTTAGGATGGCCCTCCCCAGCATGGCCGCCGAGCACGACAGCCGCGACTTCGTCCACCTGCACGTCCACACGGACTACAGCATGCTGGACGGCTGCAGCCGCATCGACCGCCTCATGGGGCGCGCGTGCGACATGAACATGCGCGCCGTGGCCATCACCGACCACGGGAACCTCTTCGGCCTCTTCGACTTCTGGAACGAGGCCAAGCAGCGCTCGAAGGGCGACGTGAAGCTCAAGCCCCTCCTCGGCTGCGAGCTCTACCTCGTGTGGGACCACGCGCTCACCGACAAGCCCGACCGCCGCGAGCACCGCTACTACCACATGGGCGTGCTCGCCCGCAGCTTCAAGGGCTACCAGAACCTGACCAAGCTCGTCTCCGACGCGCACGTCCGCGGCCTGCACTACAAGCCGCGCACCGACCTCGCGCAGCTGGCCGCGCACGCCGAAGGGCTGATCGGCTTCTCCGGCTGCCTGCAGGGCGTCATCCCCCAGCACCTGCTCAAGGACGACTACGAGGGCGCGCGCAAGGCCTGCGGCAGGTTCGTCGAGATCTTCGGCCGCGAGAACTTCGTGATCGAGATCATGGACCACGGCATCGAGGAGCAGAAGCGCATCGTCGCGCCCCTGCTCCGTCTGGCCGAGGAGTTCCGCCTGCGCGTCGTGGCCACCAACGACGTGCACTACGTCGACGCCGGCGACGCCACCGCGCACGACGCCATGCTCTGCATCCAGACCGGCGCGCGCCTGGCGGACGAGCGGCGCATGCGCTACCCCGCGCGCGAGTTCTACCTCAAGAGCGAGGCCGAGATGCGCCGCGTGTTCTCCGAGGTGCCCGAGGCGATCACCAACACCGTCGCCATCGCCGAGATGTGCGACGTCAAGCTGCCCGTCGGGGAGAACAACTACCCCGTCTACGTCTTCCCGCCCGAGGTGCGCCCGAAGCCCGCGGCCAAGTTCGACGCCATCCTCGACGACTACGAGCGCCTGAAGAACGGCCTCCTCACCGCGCAGGGCAAGGAGGCCTCCTTCAAGGTCGCCGAGGAGGCGCGCGGGAAGATGCGCGCCAACGGCTCCTACCTCCTCGAACAGGTGAAGCGCGGGCTGAAGGAGCGCTACGGCGTCGACTACGACGACCCCGCCGCCTGGAAGGATGAGAAGGCCCCGGGGCCCGGAAGGGCCAGTCCCGCCGAGCTCTGCCGGCGCGTGGACTTCGAGCTGGGCGTCATCGCCGGCACGGGCTTCGTCGACTACTTCCTCATCGTCTGGGACTTCATCGACTGGGCCCGGCGGCAGGACATCCCCGTCGGCCCCGGCCGCGGATCGGGCGCCGGCTCGATCGTCGCGTTCTGCCTCAAGATCACCGACATCGACCCCATCCGCTTCGGCCTGCTCTTCGAGCGCTTCCTCAACCCCGAGCGCGTGTCCGCGCCCGACTTCGACATCGACTTCTGCATGCGCCGCCGCGACGAGGTCGTGGCCTACGTCCGGCGCAAGTACGGCGAGGACCGGGTGGCCAACATCATCACTTTCGGCACCTTCGGGGCCAAGATGGTGGTGCGCGACCTGGCGCGCATCCGCGACCTGCCCTTCGTCGAGACCAACCGCCTGGCGAAGCTCGTCCCCGACGACATCAATATCTCGCTCGAGGACGCCCTGAAGAAGTCCGCCGAGCTGAGCGCCGAGGTGGAGGCCAACCCGCAGGCGGCGGAGATCGTCGAGACGGGCCGCGTCATCGAGTGCATGGTGCGCAACTCCGGCAAGCACGCGTGCGGCATGATCATCGCCGACCGTCCGCTGACGGACATCATCCCCGTCACGGTGCAGGAAGGCGACCTCACCACGCAGTACGCCAAGGACCCGGTCGAGAAGCTCGGCCTGCTGAAGATGGACTTCCTCGGGCTGAAGACCCTGACCGTCATCGACGACGCGCAGAAGCTGGTACGGCGGCACCGCAGCCGCCCGGACTTCGACATCGAGAAGGTCGGCTTCGAGGATCCGAAGACCTACGCCCTGCTCAACGACGCCCGCACGGTCGGCGTGTTCCAGCTCGAATCCGGCGGCATGCAGTCCCTCTGCCGGCAGTTCAGCATCTCCTCCATCGACGAGATCGTCGCGCTCATCGCGCTCTACCGCCCGGGCCCCATGCAGTTCATCCCGGACTACGTCCGCGGCAAGAAGGACCCCTCGACGGTCAAGTACGCGCACCCGCTCCTCGAGAAGGTCGCGCGCGAGACCTACGGCATCCTGGTCTACCAGGAGCAGGTGATGGAGGCCGCCCGCGTGGTCGCCGGCTACACCCTCGGCGGCGCCGACATGCTCCGCCGCGCGATGGGCAAGAAGATCAAGGAGGAGATGGAGCAGCAGCGCTCGATCTTCGTCGAGGGCGCCAAGGCGGCCAACGGCATCGAGAAGAGGAAGGCCGAGGAGGTCTTCGCCATCCTGGAGAAGTTCGCCGAATACGGCTTCAACAAGTCGCACTCCGCCGCCTACGCCGTGCTCTCCTGGCGCACGGCCTACCTCAAGGCCAACTACCCGGTGGAGTTCATGTCGGCCGTGCTCACCTCCGAGCAGGGCAACTCCGACAAGCTCGCCGAGTTCGTCGGCGAGTCCGAGGCGATCGGGCTGAAGATGCTCGGGCCGGACGTGAACCTCTCCGACCCCGACTTCACGCCGGTGCCCGCCGACCACGCCATCCGCTTCGGGCTCGGCGCGATCAAGGGCGTGGGCGACGTGGCCGCGCGCGCGATCGTGGCCGAGCGCGCCAAGAACGGGCCCTTCCGCGACTTCTCCGACTTCGTGGCCCGCATGGGCGACCAGGACGTCAACGCGCGCACGCTCGACTGCCTGATCCGGGCGGGCGCCTTCGACGGCACCGGCGAGGACCGCCAGCACCTGGTCGACTCGGTGGAGTCGGTCCGCCGGCACCACTCGACGGAGCGCAAGGAGCGCGCCTCGGGCCAGGGCAGCCTCTTCGACATGCTGGGCGACGACGCCGCGGGCGACGTGCGCCAGGCCGACCTGATCATCCGGCGCTCGGCCCCGATGCCGAAGCTGGAGAAGCTCAACGGTGAGAAGCAGCTGCTGGGCTTCTACCTCAGCGGCCACCCGCTCGCGGACTACCACGGGCTGGACGAGGCGGTCGCGACGCTCGCGGGCCCGCCGGAACGGCTGGAGCTCGACCGCAAGGAGCGCCATCCGGTGCGCCTGTGCGGCATCGTGAGCATGCTGGAGAAGAAGATCTCCAAGAAGGACAACCGCCCGTGGGCCCTCTTCCAGGTGGCCACGCGCACGTCCAACGTCCCCGTGATGATGTTCTCCGAGGCCTACGAGGCCGCGGCCGCGCTCCGGGAGGGCGAGCTCCCGCTGCTGATGGACGGCTCGCACGTCATCGTCGACGCGCGGCTGGTCTTCCGCGAGGAGCGCGAGGAGTGGATGGTGAACGCCCACGCGATCAAGCCGCTGCGCACCGCGCCCGGCCTGCTCAAGAAGGTGCTCTTCGCGCTGCGCTCCGGCCCCGAGGCGGGCGACTTCATGGAGAAGCTGGTCGCCCACGCGCGCCGCGTCGACGGACCGACCATCGTGCAGGTCGGCTTCGTGCAGGCCGACGGCCGCGTGCTCGTGGCCGAGGCCGCGCGCGGCATGACGACGCGCTTCGACTTCGCCAGCTACGGCGAGTTCGGCCGCCATCCGGCCTGCCTGGGCGTGCAGGTGGAGGCCCAGGCGCCGGCGCCGCCCGCGCCGCGCAAGTACGGCCCGCGCTGAGGCCCCTCAGCCGCCGCGGCTGAAGAGCGAGGACTTCTGGACGGCGCGCGCCTCGTGGAAGCCGAGGCCCGCGAGGTGCGCGCGCAGGCGCGCGACGGCTTCGGCGCCCACGACGTGCGGGTGCAGCTCGAGCACGATGCGCCTGATCCCGGGGAGGAGCGAGGCGGTGAGGATGTCGACCTCGGCGCCTTCGACGTCCATGACCAGCACGGTGGGCTTCCATTCCTGCAGCGCCGCGTCGATGGCGTCGGAGGGGACGGTGACCGCCCGCCCGCCCTCGCGCTCGTAGACGCTGCTGGAGATGATGTTGTCGTTGACGAAGAAGGTGACGTCGCCGCCGCGCGCGGTGAGCGCGCGGCCGCGGAGGCGGGGCTCGAGGCCGTTCAGGGCGTAGTTGGCCCGGATGACCTTGTGCATAGCGGGGTTGGCCTCGTAGGTGAGCACGTTGTCGGCCCCGACGATGCGCGCGCAGAGCAGGCTGACGAAGCCCACGCCGCCGCCGATCTCGAGCACGCGGTCGCCGGGGCGAAGGGCCGCGCGGATGAGGATGCGCTCGGGCTCCTCGTAGGTCTCCTTGAAGACGCCGGAGCGCACCTGGCGGCTGACCACGGCGGGGTCGGTGCAGACGGTGACGCCGTCGAGGGTGACGGTCTTGGCCCCGATGAGGCGGCGGAAGACGGACCTGAGCTTGCGAAGGGGCGAGGCCATGGCCGACGTCAGGGCCCGGAGACGCGGGCGGCGTTCCGGTAAAGCACCGTGACCCGGTCGAAATCGGCGGACATCGGCCTGAAGCCCGCCTCGATCATGAGTCCGCTTGTCTCGACGAAGGTGTGGCGCCTTTCCGGGCCACGCTCCGGACCGCAGTCGATGGCCACGTAGTCGAACAGCCGGAGCACGCCTGACGCGCCGGCCAGGACCTCCGGCTCGGCGCCTTCGGCCTCGACCTTCAGCACGTTCGGTCCGCCGGCCAGGTCTTCGGAAGACAGGGCGGCGTCAAGCCGCTCGGCCCTGACCTTCTTGACCAGGGCGTCTCCGCCCCAGGAGATCAGCGAGCTGTCCGCCGTGTCCGGCTTCATGTGGAACTCCAGGGTTCCGGCCTCTTTCCAAAGGGCCGCACGGTGGGTCCTCCTCTCCCCCGCATAGTTGTTAAGGTCGCAGCAGCGCGCCTCCGTCTCCTCGGGCTCGAAGGCGAAATAGCGCATGCCCCTGGATCGGGCCCAGAGGCCGAATTCCCCCACGTTGGCGCCACAATCGACGAACGCACCGCCCCGGATGCCGCCGATCCTGTCCAGGCCGTACTGCCGGGCGACGAAATCGACGCCGGCCATGACGCCCCGCCTCGAGCGGTTATGGCGGCTGCGGCGACAGATGAAAAGGCGGTCCTTCTCGTCCTCGACCGCATAGACGCCTTCCTCGGCCGGCCTGATCCGATGCCGCTTCATGCGCAGCCGGTTGCGCGCGTTCATCAGCGCGCAGTAGAGGCCTGGCCCGATCCAGCTCTGGTTGGCGAAGAGTTCTGCGATTCTCACGGGGCGTTTGCCTATGGCGGGGGAATTGGGTTGTCCACCTCATTGGGCGCGCGGCCTGCGCCGAAGAGGCGGAGGTAAGCGTCGACCACGGCCCGCTCCGAGAAACGCTCAGCCAGGTCTGCGGCGGCGCGGTCAGCGAGACTCCGGCGTAGCCGTACGTCATCACGCAGCCACGAGAGGGCGTCGGCGAGTCCGACAGGATCGCCGACGTCCGCGAGCAGGCCGTTCTCTCCGTCCCTGACAAGCCACGACGGACCCGGGGCACGGGAGGCGACGACCGGAATGCCGGCCGTCCATCCTTCGAGGACGGCGTTGCCGAGGGTCTCGTGCAGCGAGGGCAGGCAGAGGGCGTCGGCGGCGGCGAGGAAGGGAGTGGGGTCGGTGCGCCAGCCGAGCATGCGCAGCCTGCTTTGGACGCCCAGCGACGCTGCCAGAGCCTCGAGCCCGGGCCTCTCCTCGCCTTCACCCACGATCCAGAGGTGCACGTCCTTGGCCCTGGCGAGCGCCTCGATGAGGACATGGTAGCCCTTCAGGCGGACGAGCCTTCCCACGGCGACCACAAGAAACGCTCCGGCCGGAGTCGCATGCCTCTCCCTGGGCTCCGCGGGTGCGGCGGACGCAGTGGAAAAGTTGCTGATGACCTCGGTGCGCCCGGACCAGCCGTGCCGCCGGACCCATGCGGCGACGTCGGGCGTGTTGCACACCAGCGCGTCGGTGTTGCGGAACTTCCAGAACGAACCGGGGGCCGGATAGTCGCCGAGCCTTGTGGCGCGCAGGCAGGCGGCCTCTTCGGGAAGAATCTCGGCGGCCCGGGGCATCCATGCGAGAATCCCGTCGGGTTGGAATTCGTCGAGAAGACGTCGCACGCGCGCCCTCATGGTGAACCGGGTGATCCACCAGCGGAGGTAGGTCCCCTCCTCCACGCGCATGGACGCGGGCAGCTCGTGACGCCAGCTCCGGCCCGGCCTTATGATCGCGGCCTGCCTGACGCCACGGGCGTCCATCGCCCGGGCGAGGCGCACGAAGAACCTTTCGGCTCCCCCCTCAAGACCCAGATGGATGTGCAGCAGCCTCATGGACGTGCGGAGAAGAGCCTGAGATAGTCGGCGCAGACGGCCTCCTCGGAAAAACGCGCGTCGAGCGAGCGCCTGCCCGCCGCACCAACCCTTCCGGCCAATCCAGGCTCGTCACGGACCCGCCTCAAGGCGGCGGTCAGCGCGGGGACGTCGCCCGGCGCGTGGAGCAGCCCGTCGACGCCGTCCGCGACGACCCACCTCGGACCTTCGGACGCCGCGGCGACGACCGGCCTGGACAGGGCCCAGGCCTCGAGGATTCCGTTGCCGAGCGGCTCGTGGGTCGAAGGCAGTGCGAACACGTCCGCGGCCGCGATGAAAGGTCCGGGGCGATCCTGCCAGCCCAGGAACCGGACGCGGTCCGCCAGGCCCAGCTGTTCCGCAAGCGACTTGAGCGCGCCCTCCTCTCCGCCGTCGCCGACGAGCCAGAGGTGGACGCCCTCGAGCCTGGCGACGGCCCGGATCAGGGAGTCGAAGCCCTTGCGCGGAACCAGCCGGCCGACGCCCACCACCAGGAAGGCCTGCGCAGGCGTGCCGAACGAGGACCGCGGCGCGGGCCGATCGGCGGTCTCAGGGGAGAAATTGGATATCACCTGGACGGGACGGTCCCACCCCAGTGCGCGGACATGCTCAAGGATGCCCGGGGTGTTGCACACCAGCGCGTCCGTACGCGCAAACGGCCCGAGACGGTCAGGATAGTCGCCCAGACGGACGACCCTGGTCACCGCCGAACGGCGGGGAAGGAAGGCGGCGGCACGGGGCATCCATGCGAGCATGCCGTCGGGCCTGAAATCACGAATGAGCCTGTCCCGCCGCCATGCGTGCCAAGGCAGGGTGTGCAGACGCGGCACTCCCTCGATCACGCGCAGCGCGGAGGGCAGCTCCTTTCGCCAGGGCCGCCCCGGACGGATGAAGGCCGCCTGCTCTACCCCCCGGCGGTGCAGGGCGCCGGCGAGCTTCACGAAGAACCTCTCGGCGCCCCCGTCCTTGCCGAAATGGATATGCAGCAGCCTCACAGTCCGCTGGCCCGCCGGTCGTCCTCCGCGGCGTCGCGGGCGTTGTGGTCCTGCCAGAGGCGGGCCTCGCACAGGAAGGTGTAGACGGCGCCGTTGGCGGCGGTGATGAAGCCCGGCCAGCCGCAGAGGAACATCCGCCTCCCAAGGTAGTAGCGGAGAAAGTAGACGAAGGGGTTGAAAAGCATACGTAGGAACCGCGGACGCTTACCCTCACCGGCGAGCTGCCGGGCCTTGAGCACGGCATAGCCGGCCTCCTTGCGCACCTGCTCGTCCACCGTCTGGGTCCGGAAATGCAGCAGGGACCCGAGCGGGGCGTCCCGGACCTCGCCCTCGATGACCATCGCCTCGTGCACCAGCAGTGCGAGGTTGTAGCGGGCGCGCTCCCGCCGGACCAGGCGAAGCATGCGTCCCTCATGGGCGGCGGGGCTGGAGTAACCCAAGCCAACCAGGTAAGGTCGGCGCAGCAGCCGCCAGGCGCCCACCGAGTCCGGCGCCGCGAGCAGCCCGGGCAGCGCTCGGCGGAAGTCGGGGTCGAGACGCTCGTCGGCGTCGATGTTGATGGCCCAGGGCAGCGTGCACTGCTCGAGGGCGAACTGCTTCTGGGCCGCGAAGCCGGGCCAGCCGCGCTCGATCAGGCGGATGGGGAAGCCCTCCGCCTGCAGGCCCCGCAGGATTTCGAGGGTCCCGTCGGTCGAGCCGGAGTCGACCACGACGATTTCGCCGCACTCGCGCAGGGTGCGGACGCAGTTGGCGATGACCGACGCCTCGTTCTTGCAGATGATGAAGGCGCTCAGCGGGAGTCGGTCGGAAGGCATGGCCGGGCGTGAGATGAAGGAAGCCGTCTGCGGATGGGGTTGGCAAGCCCGTTGCCGTCCCGCTTGGGGCTTGCCCGCCCGTGTCGGCGGCAGGATTGTCGGTCACGCCATGAGCCCGAAGACGCTCGGATTCGCCATCTGGGGGACCGGCATGATCGCCGAGTTCCACGCCCGCGCCCTCGCGGAGATTCCCGGCGTGAAGCTCGTGGCCGCCTGCAACCGCACCCCCGCCAAGGCGCGGGAGTTCGCCGCCAAGCACGGCTGCGCCGCCGAGGCGACGCCCGAGGCCATGCTCGCGCGCGCCGACGTCGACGTGGTCTGCCTCTGCACGCCCAGCGGCGACCACCTCGGGCCCGCGACCGCCTGCGCCAAGGCCGGCAAGCATGTCGTCGTCGAGAAGCCGCTCGAGGTCACGCTCGCCCGCTGCGACGCGCTCATCGCGGCCTGCGACCGGGCCGGCGTGGTCCTGACGGGCATCCTGCCCCGGCGCTTCGGCGCCGGCGCGGTGGCGCTCAAGGACGCGCTCGATGCGGGCCGGTTCGGAAAGCTGACGATGGCCGGCGCGCTCATCCCGTGGTGGCGCACGCAGGCCTATTACGACTCCGCCGCCTGGCGCGGCACCTACCAGCTCGACGGAGGCGGCGCGCTCATGAACCAGGGCATCCACACCATCGACCTGCTGCTCTGGCTGATGGGGCCGGTGAAACGCGTCTCCGCCACGGCCGGCCTGATGGCGCACGAGGGCGTGGAGATCGAGGACGTGGCCGCGGGCTGGATCGAGTTCGCCAACGGCGCGCGTGCGACGCTCGCCGGCTCCACGGCCTGCTGGTCGTCATCGGGCTTCCCGGCCGAGATACGCATACACGGCACGAAGGGCTCGGCCGTGCTGCGCGACGACAAGCTGTCCGCCTTCGAGTTCGACCCGCCCCTGCCCTCGGACGCCGCGCACGTCGCGCCCGCCGTCGAAGGCGGCGGCGCCGGCGCCAACGACCCCAAGGCGATCGGCCACGCCTGGCATCGGTCCAACCTTGAAGACGCCGTCGCGGCCATCCGCGCAGGGAAGCGTCCATCCGTCGACGGCGCGCAGGGCCGCATCGCCGTGGAAGTCATACTCGCCCTGTATCGGTCCGCGCAGGCGGGCGGAGCTCCGGTGGAGCTCCCGTTGGGGAGAGATCCGGAGCTTCGGGCGTATGGAGTTAAGAAAGCCTAATTAGCTGGCAGGTTGACAAGTTGACACGTTGACAAGGAAGACAAGCAGGATGGCTGCAGGCTTCAGGACTCCGAAGCTTTAAGACGCCTTTGTCTCATACGTATGAGCCCGCCAAGCAGGCGAGTCACATCGCCCATCCTTTCGCAAATCTTGCGGTAATCGTCGGATTCGATCCAGCCGAGGTCATGGCCGATCCACAGCTGCGTCTCCAGTTCGCCGAGCGAGCCCCTGGCGATGAACAGAAATCGTAAGGACTCTTTGTTCGTGCCGCGCTCGTCGCCTTCAGCGATATTGGAAGGCACGGACAAGGCCGCCCGACCAAGTTGATCGCAGAACGCATGGTGGGATCGTAGCTTTGGCGTACTTGCCAGCCTGTATACCTCTGATGCCAGTGCGCGGGACTGCCTCCAAACCGTCAGGTCGCGGAAGGTGAAAGGCGCGTTATTGCTTGGCCCTGGCAGAGGCGTTTCCACGCCCTGACTCTCTGCAGAATGACACTAAGTTCACGATGGCTCCGTTGATGACTTAATCCTTCTCGCCGCTGAAGACTATCCCCTGAAGGAACCCTTGCCCGCGTGCCAGCTTGGCTTCTGCAGCCCTTGTCAACGTGTCAACTTGTCAACTGGCCAGCTAGTCACCGCTTCTCCCCTCCCTTGAACTCCTCCATCGTCTCCCCTTCCCCGGCGTTAATTCCCGAGCGCGCGAAGACGACGAAGAAGGTCAGGACGACGATCTTCAGGTCGAGCCAGAGGGACCGGTGGTCGACGTACCACACGTCGAGG
>JBJTIX010000261.1:0-6165 GCA_046095205.1 Opitutia bacterium | reverse complement strand
GGGCTTGATTCACCCGGTGCCCCGGTTCGTCCATCTGCTCATAGGCGTCGGCCTGCTCCTCGGCCTCGGCTGCGCCAAACGGCAGTCCCCGCGGGAGGCGCAGGCGAGGAAGGTGGTGCAGATGGAGCATGCCTATCGCGCCGCGCACGCGCTGGCCGGCCCCCGCGTCGCCGCGATACCCGTGCCGGAGTCCGACTACGTGAAGCTCTCCGCCGAGGAACTGATCAAGCGCACGCGCCAGCATGCCTCCAAGTTCGTGTCCGACCCCAAGCGCCTGCCGGCCGACGAGCTGCCGGCGGACGCACGTGAGGACTTCAAGGCGCTGTATGAACTCTGCCTGCGGGAGGAGATCCTGCGCGCAGGCACCTCGCTCTGGCGAGCGGTGGCCATCGCCCAGCCCGACGCCTGCGCCATGAGCCATGAGGGCTACTACGACGACTTTGCCGGCGGCGCGCTGTGCGTCCTCAAAAATGAGAAAGGCTACCGGATCCTGGCCCAGGCGGGTCGCGCCGGCTGGAGGGACCTCTACGCCGAGGCGCGCGGCGAGGGCGAGGGACGGATGGTCGACGGGCGCATCCAGGGCGTGATGCGCACGCCCGGCGCCCGCGGCGTAGTGTCGATGGAGCTCGCGCTGGCCGACGGGGTGGCCCAGCTCAAGCTGCAGGGCTACGACATGAAGACCGTCGTGCTGCCCGGAGTCTATGTGCGCACGGCCACGATCACGCCCGAGGGCCTGCGCATGCTGTCGGCCGGGGCGGACTCGAGTCCCGTCCATCTCGGCGCATTCCGCGGCACGGCCGAGATGCACGCCCTCCACCGCAAATTTCTTGCCAAAGGATGCGCCAGGTTCGGACCTCCGGTGGACCGTCTTCGCCCCGATGCGGCGGCTGAAAAGGCAAGGGAGCTGGTGAGGATGCTCGCGGCGGAATAGGACTGGGGGTGAGCAGGCGCACCTCCGCCCCGCCCTACCCTCCTTTATCCTTCATCTCCTCTCCCTCATCCTCCATCTTCCATCCTCATCCCCCTTCCCCATGCGTCTGTCTTCCGTAGTCCCCGCCCTGCTTCTCGCGGCCCTCGGCCATGCCGAAGGATTCCAGGGCTGGTATCAGAACACCGTCTGGCTGCGCCTGAACGACAAGTGGAGCGTCGGCAACTATGTCGACCTGCGCGTCGACGACGCGGTCAGCGACATCCACACGTGGATGATCAGCCCCCGCGTTCGGTATGACTTCGACAAGACCTGGCAGCTGCAGCTGAACACGAGCCTCCTCGAGGCCTTCAACGCCGACGAGACCTCGCGCCCGAACTGGTTCCGGCTGGAGTTCGAGATCAACCCGACGGTGCCGCTCGGCGACGCCTTCGTCTTCAGCATGCGCAACCGCTGCGAATGGCGCTGGCGCGACGGCGACGCTGACCACGGCTTCCGGCTGCGCATCCGTCCGCAGATCGACTGGGTCCTCTACAAGGAAGGGCTGTTCCGCGGCATCTACGCGAACAACGAGTTCTTCTACGACTTCGACGCCGACCACTTCACGGAAAACCGTCTGACTCCATTCGGCGTGCTGCTCAAGCCCTACCCAAATGTTGACCTGCGCCTCTACTACCTCTGGCGTCACACCCGGGGCCGCACCGAGTGGCGCGACTACGACTGCTTCGGGGCGCTGGCCACGGTCAACTTCTGAAGGCCTAGGACTTAGGATACGGGTCGTGCATTGACCCGACGGCGGACCTGACCAGCGTTCGGGACATCCCATGACGCTACGCAGTCTGAGCGCACTGGTCATGCTCCTGCCGGCCCTCCTCATGGGCGGCGAGAGGCAGAACATCCTGCTGATCCTGGCCGACAACTGGCGGTGGCCGAACGCCGGCGCGCTCGGCGATCCGCACGCGCGCACGCCGGCCTTCGATCGGATCGCCCGCGAGGGGACGCTCTTCCCGCTGGCCTTCAACCCGGCGCCGACGTGCTCGCCCTGCCGATCCAGTCTTCTCACGGGGCGCGCCATCCACGAGCTCGGCGAACGCGCCTCCCTCTGGAGCGGGTTCCCCCAGGACACGCCGGTGGTGACGCAGCTGCTCCGCAACGCCGGCTATGCCATCGGCTACGAAGGCAAGCCCTGGGCGCCCGGCGACGCCGCAGTCTCGGGCTGGAAGGAGAATCCGGTGGGCCCGAAGTTTCCGGACTTCCGCACGTTCCTCGGCGCACGCTCGTCCGGCCAGCCCTTCTTCTACTGGCTCGGCAACACCGACACCGCGACGCGCGCGGGGCGGCGCGACTTCGCCGCCCTCGCCCGCGAGGCGGGGATCGACCCCGCCCGTCTTCCGGTGCCGGCCGAGCTGCCCGACTGCGAGGAGACGCGTCTGGACCTGCTCAACTACTACGGCGGCATCATCTCTATGGACCGCCGCGCGGCGAAGGCGCTGGCCGAGCTCGAGGGCTCCGGAGAACTGGAGCGCACGATGGTCGTCTACGTCTCCGACAACGGCTGGCAGATGCCCCGGGGTCTGGCCAACTGCTACGACCGCGGATCGCGCGTCCCCCTGGCGATCCGCTGGGGCTCCCGCCGGGTCACCGATGCGGAACGGATGTTCGTCAATGTCGGCGACCTGGCCCCGACTTTCCTCGAAGTGGCCGGGCTCACGCCGCCCAAGGAGATGACGATGCGCTCGCTCGCGCCCGCCCTGCGCGCCGGCCGGTCCGAATCCAGGGACCGCGTCTTCATCGAGCGCGAGAGGCACGCCGACGTGCGGAACAACCACCTCAGCTACCCCATGCGCGCGGTGCGCACGGAGGGCTTCCTCTACGTTCGCAACCTGCGGCCGGACCGGTGGCCCGCGGGCGATCCGGACAATCTCTTCCTGCATGGACGTCCGTTCGGCGACGTCGACACGACCGCGACCAAGGACTTCCTGCTGGCGCATCGGGACGACGAACTCGGGCGCCGCTTCTTCGCTCCCATCTTCGGCAAGCGTCCGGCGGAGGAGCTCTATGACCTGAAAAAGGATCCCGACCAGCTCAACAATGTCGCCGGGCTTCCGGAATACGCCGATGAGCTACGACGCCTCCGCGCCTCGGTCGACAGCTGGATGAGCGAGACGCATGATCCGCGGCTCGATCCGGCCTACGACGGCTGGGACCGTTTTCCGTATTACGGCAAGGCGCCCAAGTGACCGGCGGTCACTTCCGGCGCGCCAGGACCCACTTGTCGAACTCGGGCTCCTCGTAGGCCTGCACCCAGGAATCATGCCCGACTCCGGGATAGGTCGTGAACTTCACGTCCGCACCGGCGGCCTTCGCGGCATCGGCGGTCGCGCGCCCGGCCTGATACGGCACGGCGGGATCCTTGTCGCCATGGAACGCCCAGACGGGCATGCCCTTGAGGGAGGCGACGCGCTTCGCGTCGCCTAGGCCGCAGACGGGCGCAAGGCCGGCGAAACGCTCGGGGTTGGCGGATCCCCATTCCCAGGTGCCCATGCCGCCGAGGCTGAGTCCGGTGAGCACCACCTTGGTTGAATCCACGGGCAGGGTCTGAAGAAGGTGATCGAGGAAGGCGTTAAGGCGCTTGGTGTCGTTCCAACGGAGGTTGGCGGGGCACTGCGGCGCGGCGACGACATACGGGATGTCCGACATCGCATCGAGGCGCTTGGGGAGGTTGTTCTTGTGCAGGAGCTTCACATCCGACCCACGCTCGCCCGAACCGTGGAGGAAGATGACCAGGGTGTGCTTGCTCCCGCCCTTACCGGCGTCCTTGGGAAGGTATAGCAGGTATCCGTAACCGGATGCGGTCGGGTCGCCCCAGACCTTCTGCTGCGCCTCCACCGCGTGGGCGAAGGGCCGGATGAGGATGAGGGCGAGGAGGAGGGATGCTTTCATGAGATGTTGATCGGCGGCCGGGCACGCGTCTCAGCGGGCGGGACGCATGGTCAGGGCGGCCTGTGCGAAGGCCTCGCCCATCTGCGCGAAGGTCTTGGCGCAGCCGAGGTAATGGTAGCCGAGGTTGGAGGCGCCGCGGGCCAGCATGGCGGCCTCCTCGGGCGTGATGAGCTTGGCTTCGTATTCCTTGAGATACTGCTTCTGCTGGGCCTCGCTCATCTTGCCGTCGGCGTTCGGCGAACGCTTGCCCTTGTTGCGGAGCTCGAAGGCCATCTGGCGCACCTGCTCGCGCTTGTCCTGGATCGCCCCCAGCTTCTCGTCCCAGAAGGGAGCCGTGCGCACGGCCAGCACGTTGCCGCTGAACTCTGGAAGCGACGCCGGCTGGGCCATCGCCTCGCGGAAAGCCAGGTTGTCCTCGTTGCCGGGATCCTTGCCGCCCACGCCCAACACGCCGATGACGAAGGGCATCTTCGGCGCGCCGAGGTCCCGGCGCACGTCGCGGATGAAGTGCGTCAGGAGTTCGGAATAGCCCACGAAGCGCCGACCGGCCTGCCCCTTCGGCTGCCGGGGGTAGTAATTGGAGTCCACCATGTCGTTGAAGCCCTGCAGCCAGATGAACCCGGCGATCTCATATCCCTGCCGGGCGTCATACGCGGGGCACACGCGCGCCGGGTCCGCCAGCACGCGCTTCACGTGCTCGACCGTCATGCGATAGTACTTGCCGGTGTCCTCCACGGGGTGGGCGTTCTTCTCGAGGTCCTTGGGCGAACGGGGGTAGGCGCCGCCGGACGGCGGGCGGAAGTCGTAGTTGAGCGACTTCCCGCCCCAGGCGGCCTTGATGAGCAGCACGGGCGCATCCGTGGCGCGGTCCAGCGCCAGGCCGAAGGCGTATTCCGGCCCGATCTTGCCGCCGTCGGCGGCGGGTTCGCGCCGCGAGCCGTAGCCCGTCGTCAGTTTGCCGAAGCCCTCGCCGTTCTTTTCGCCGATGCCGGTGTAATAACTGATCCAGACATGATTCGCCGTCCGGGGCTTGCCGTCCGTACCGACCAGACGGTCGTGCAGCGCCTTCGTGGCCGGATCCTCGGCGATGTAGGGGATCGTCTCGACCTTCGCATGCCCCTCCATGTTGGACTGCCCTGCGAGAATGTAGACCTGCAGCGGCTTGGCGGACAACGGCACGGCGAGGAGTGCGAGGAGCGCGAAGATAGTGGGGATGACTCTTTGCTTCATGATGAATGGTCTGGGCGGTGGCGCGTTCAGCGGCCGGATTTGGCCGGCAGGTAGGCGGTCATGCCGATGACCGCCCAGGCGGTACCCCAGTCGGTTGAGGTCGGTTTGATCTTCCCCGCATCCTTGGTCCGCGTGCTGGGCACGGCCCAGCTTCCGTCGGGCCTCTGGGTTGACGTCAGAAAACGGAGGGCGCTGGACACTGCCGGATGCTCCCGGGGAAGGCCCGCCGCCGAGAGCGCATGCAGAGCCATGCCCGTGCCGAACGCGTCGGAGGGGCCGCCTATCTTCCAGGGCCAGCCCCCGTCCTTCGATTGGGTGGCAAGAAGGCGGGCGACGGCGGCATCCTTGGCCTCACGCTGCTCCGCGGACAGCACAAGCTCGAGCACGAGGCGTTCAACGGAGGTCGCCTTGGGCGCGGCGGCCAGGAAGGCGCGGGCCTTCGTCACGGCGGCGCCGGCCGCCGGATCGGAACGGAGGGTCAGCAGGACCCATAACGTGGAGACCTCCTTCTGTTCGCGGGGCGGACGATTCTGCTGCGGCAGCTGGCCGCCCGGCTTCCAGGAACCATCGGGCTGCTGAAGGCTGAGGAGGGTCTTGCGGAACTGCCTGCCCCATTCGGCGTCAGCGGCCCCCTGCTTCATCAGCAGCAGGGCCGACATCGTGTCGACATTGGACGCATCGGCGCCGGCCTTGCCGCCTTTTGCGCCCTGGTTGATCCAGTTCTCCCAGTGCGAGGACCACTCCGTGGTTTCGTCCATGTAGGCGCGGGGCACCTTGAAGCCGCGCGTCGCGGCAGCCTCCATGCACCTGAGCATCGAAGGCACCTGATGGCAGCTCACGCATCCGCGTTCATCGATCCAGGCCTTGCCCCTTGCCTCGACGAATGGGAGCGCCCGTCCGACGGCAACGCGAAGCTCCTCCTCGGACGGACCAGCCCCCTGCGCGACTGCGGAAGCCGAGCAAAGCAGGAGCAAGAATGCCGAGGGGGTTCTCAACCCCACCATCCTTCTCCACCAAGGCCCTGAAGCAAGCCCTCCCCCTGTCCCCAGCCCTATCCCTATCCC
>JBJTIX010000260.1:0-12463 GCA_046095205.1 Opitutia bacterium | reverse complement strand
GGCCTGACCGAACGTCAGCTCATCGAGCGGCACAGCTCCGATCCCGCCTGCGCACGCTGCCACCAGCGCATCGACCCCTACGGTTTCGCGCTGGAGGGATTCGACGCCATCGGCCGGCGTCGCGAGCGTGACGCGGCCGGCCTCGCCGTCGTCACCGCGACGACCCTGCCCGGGGGCGTCGCCGTGGACGGACTGGACGGACTGCGCAGCCACCTGGCCACGGCGCGCGCCGCAGATTTTCGCCGTCAATTCTGCCGCAAACTGCTCGGATACGCCCTCGGGCGGTCCGTCCAGCTTTCCGACCGGCCCCTGGTCGACGGCATGATTGCGCAGTTGAAGGGAGGGGACGGGAGGGTAGGCTCCGTCGTCGAAGCCATTGTCCTCAGCCGTCAGTTCCGCGAAATCCGCGGACGCGACCACGAATCCCAGCGATGAGCGCCCCCTCTCCCCACCACTTCAGCCGCCGCACCTTCCTGCGGGGCGTGGGCGTGACCATGGCGCTGCCGTGGCTCGAGTCCGCCGCCGTCTGGGGCGACGAGCCCGGCCGTGCGACCCGTCCCGCCAGCGAGGCGCCCGTGCGGGTGGCGGTGGTCTTCTCCGGCAACGGCTTCCACTCCAAGGAATGGTGGGCGAAAGGGGAGGGCGCCGGCATGGAGATCGGCAAGGTCCTGCTGCCGCTCGCCGACTTCCGCAGCCGCCTCACCTTCATCAAGGGCCTCTACCACGAGGAGGCCCGCAAGGGGAACATCCACAGCTCCCAGACCGGCAACCTCCTTTCCGGCGCCCCCATCGCCTCCGGCGGCGAGATCCGTTCCGGCACCAGCTTCGACCAGCTCATCGCGCAGTCCTACGGAAGGTCCACCAAGGTGCCCAGCCTCGTCCTCGGCTGCGAGCGCTCGAACCCCTCCGTCCACAAGAACTACTCGATGCTCTACAGCTCGCACGTCTCGTGGAGCTCGCCCACCACCCCGACGCCCCTGGAGCTTTATCCCGCGCTCGCGTTCGACCGGCTCTTCAAGGACGAGGCCTCGCCGGCCGACCGCAGCGTGCTTGACGCCGTGCTCGGGGACGCGGGCGACCTTCGTCGTCGCGTGAGCGCCGCCGACCGCGGCAAGATCGACGAGTACCTTGAGTCCGTGCGCGACGTCGAGCGGCGCATCGAGTCCGCCGGCCGCCGCGGCGAGCTGCAGGGCTGGCGCCCGACGCTGGAGCGGCCTGACATGAAGCGTCCCGCCGACGGCATCCCGCAGGACATCGCCGAGCACATGCGCCTGATGTGCGACATCATCGTGCTCGGCTACCAGACCGACACCACGCGCGTCGCCACGCTCAAGCTGAACAACGACCACAGCGCGCTCCGCTTCCCGCTGCTGCCCTCCGTCGAGCAGGCCGGACACGGCATCGACTACATGATCCACCACCTCCTGTCGCACTCCGACGGGGCTGACTGGCTGCGCGTGAACCAGTTCTTCATGGAGCAGATCGCCTACCTCTGCCGGCGTCTCGACGCCGTGAAGGAGGGCTCCCGCACCCTGCTGGACAACACCATGGTCCTCTCCTGCTCCAGCATGATGGCCGGCGCCAGGCACGACAACGACCAGCTGCCCGTCGCGCTGGTCGGCGGAGGCGGCGGCCGCATCCGCGGCGGCCGCGTGCTCGACTACTCCGGCAAGCCCGACCGCCAGCTGTGCCGTCTCTTCCTCTCGATGATGGACAAGGTGGACGTGCGTCCCAAGGCCTTCGGTGACGGACGCAAGATGCTCGAGGAGGTCTGAACCTCAGCGCGCCGGCCGCTCGGGTGCGGGCTTGAAGGCGTCCGCGCGCCGACGCGCCTCAGCTTCATCCTTGTCCGAGAGCTGCCGTTGGAAGCTCTCCCGCAGATTGTCACGCATGGCGTCAGTATAGTCCCAAGTCGGCGCCCTCCCTCCGGCCGAGCGGATGCGGTCTGCGATGAGGATCCAGGTCAGACCTTCGAGGTGCAGCCCCTTCTGGGAGAGGTCGTAGGCAAGCCAGACCTGGGCCTCGGTCTGTCCTTGGCGAGCCGCGCGCTCATACCACCGCCTTCCAGCCGGCGGGTCGGCTGGCACCATCGGAACGTTGGTGATGTTGACCTCATGCAACTGCGGCATCGGCTCCCCGATCAGCGCCGGAAAGTAGACCGTGAAGACCATCGCGCCCGTCTCGCCCGACACCACCCCCTTCATGCCTTTCGTCATGATGACGCCCATCAGGAACTGCGCGTCAGGGTCGCCGGCCTCGGCGTTCTTGCGCAGGGCTTCGTAAAGCGCCCCGACGTCGATCTTCCTCCGGGCGAGCCGCGCGCGCTCCTGTTGCTCCTCGTATCGTCTTTGGTTCTCCCTAACCTTGCGCAGTGCCGCCTCCTGCCTTTCTGCGGCGGTCTCGCGCAGGGCGACGCATCCGCGCACGACCACGAGCGTTACGCACAGCAGCACGATGGTGGCGGCGCCGCGCGTGAGCGGGGTCATGTCCGGTCCCTCCATGCGCCTCACTGTGGGGTCTGCGGGCCCTTTGGCGAGCGGTTAGCGGGTGGCCCGGAGTCGCCTGCAAGCGGGCTTGCCGAACGTGCAGCGCTGCCCGAGCATCCTTTCCGATGCGCCCCGCAATCTTCCTCTCCCGGCTGCTTTCCGTCTGCGTGCATGCGGCGGACTCGGTCCTCTCGCCCTTCGTCGAGCGAGCGGAGCTCGCCGGTGCCGTCACCCTTGCCGCCGGTCGGGACCGCACCGCGCAGGTCGAGACCGTCGGGCACGCCGACATCGCGGCCCGCCGTCCCATGGCGCGCGACACCGTCTTCTGGATCGCTTCGCAGACCAAGGCCATGACCGCCGCCGCCGTCATGATGATGGTCGACGAGGGCCGTCTCTCCCTGGACGACCCGGTCGAGAAGCACCTGCCTGAATTCAAGGAGCAGAAGGTCGCCGGCAAGGACGGTGCGGTCGCCCGCCGCCGTTCCATCACCGTGCGAGATCTCCTCTCCCACGTGAGCGGCCTGCCTTTCAAGTCTCCCGAGGAGCAGCCCACCCTGGACGGACTGCCGCTGGAGCAGGCCGTGAAGACCTACGCGCGGCTGGCCCTCCTCACGCAGCCGGGCGAGAAGTACCTCTATTCCAACGCGGGCATCAACACCGCCGCCCGCATCGTCGAGGTCGTGAGCGGCGTGCCGCACGCCGAATTCATGCAGCGCCGTCTTTTCGACCCCCTCGGCATGAAGGACACGACCTACTGGCCTGACGCGGCGCAGACCGCGCGCCTGGCCAAGACCTACCGGCCCGTCGCCAAGGACAAGCCCGGACTGGCCGAGGGGTCGCTCGCCCAGCTGCGTCAGCCCCTGTCCGACCGTCAGGCCCGTCACCCCATGCCCGCGGGGGGACTTTTCTCCACCGCTGAGGACGTCTCCCAGTTCTGCCTCATGCTTCTGGGCGGCGGCGAGCTTCGCGGACGTCGTGTCCTGAGCGAATCCTCCGTGCGCGCGATGACCACCCGGCAGACCCCGGCCGGCATGAAGGAGAGCTACGGACTCGGCCTTCAGGTCGGGCCCGACTCCTTCGGACACGGCGGGGCGCAGGCCACCCACATGGAGGTCAGGCCTTCCAAAGGCCTCGTCTTCATCTGGATGGTGCAGCACCAGGGCTATCCCGGGGAGGGCGCCAAGGCGCGTGGAGCCTTCGTCGACGCAGTGCTCAAGGGGCGCTGAGTGCGCGGAGGCTTGCCGAGAGGCCTTTCCTGGCGACAGTCGGATTGATCCCATGCGCACCCCGTTCCTGATCCTGCTCCTCTCCTTCGGCCTTTCCCTGTCCGCCGCGGAGGGGCGTCGCAACGTCCTCTTCATCATCTCGGACGACCTCAACAACTACCTCGGCTGTTACGGCGATCCTCGGGCGCGTACGCCCAACCTCGACCGCCTGGCCGGCCGCGGCGTGCGTTTCGACCGCGCGTACTGCGCCTATCCCCTGTGCGGTCCCAGCCGCAACTCGCTCCTCACCGGCCTCTATCCCAACAGCACCGGCATCCATCAGAACGCGCAGATCTTCCGCCAGAGCATCCCCGAGCAGCTGAGCCTGCCGCAGGCCTTCCGGCTGCAGGGCTATTTCGCCGCGCGTCTCGGCAAGCTTTACCATTACAACGTGCCCAACTCCGTCGGCACCGACGGCCATGACGACCCCGCCTCGTGGGAGCTCGAGATGAATCCCGCCGGCGTGGACCGCATGCAGGAGCTCGACGTCGCCTTCAGCCTCGTGCCCAAGCAGTTCGGCGGCACCCTCAGCTGGCATCCTTCCGACAAGTCCGACGAGCATCATACCGACGGCATGCTGGCCCGCGACGCCGAGTGGGTGCTCGAGCGCTGCGCGCGCGACCGTTCGCGGCCCTTCTTCCTGGCCGTTGGCTTCTTCCGTCCGCACACCCCTTACATCTCGCCCAAGGCCCCGTACTGGGGGCAGCACGACCCCGACCAGATGCCGCTTTTCCCGAAGGTAGGCGAGCAGCCGGCCGGCGTGCCCAAGGCGGCCTTCCTGGGCTCCAAGAAGGATCAGGAGGACCTCCCGGACGATGTGCGGCGCAAGGCCGTGCAGGCCTATTACGCCAGCATCAGCTTCATGGACGCCCAGGTCGGCCATGTCATCTCCGCCCTGGATCGTCTCGGGCTGGCCGACAGCACCGTCGTCGTCTTCACGAGCGACCACGGCTACCACATGGGAGAGCACGGGCTCTACCAGAAGCAGAGTCTCTTTGAGAACGCCGCGCGCGTGCCGCTCCTCGTCGTCGCCCCCGGCGTCGCCGGCGCCGGCACCGTCGTGCGCACGCCCGTCAGCCACGTCGACCTCTTCCGCACCCTGACCGAGCTGGCCGGCGTCGCGCCGCCCGCCAACGTCCAGGGCCAGAGCCTCGTGCCCATCCTCAAGGATCCTTCGGCGGCCGGCCGCGGCTGGGCCGTGACTCAGGTCATGCGCGGCGGCGCCGGACGCGTGGCCGCGTCCACCGCCGCCAAGCAGGTCACCGTCCCGAAGAAGAAGACCGCGCCCAAGTCCTTCTTCGGCTACAGCCTGCGCACCGCGCGCTTCCGTTACACCGAGTGGGACGAGGGCAGGGAAGGGCGCGAGCTTTACGACCATGACGCCGACCCCGGCGAACTTGTGAACCTCGCCGACAAGCCCGAGCACGCCCAGACCGTCGCCGCGCTTTCGGCGCAGCTCAAGGACGCCGTCCGCACCACCTTCCCGGCGGACGGAAAGACTCCCGAGGTGAAGGAGACCCTGTGGTCTCCCCTCATCAAGGACGCTCCGCGCTGAGCAAGGCGGATTCGGTCAGTCCCTGTGCATAAACGGACGCGATTGACCGCGTCCGAGCATATCCCGGTTATTTTGAGTGAGGTTTTTATGGATTGGAACCTTCCCCTCCTTTCCCAGTCTTTTAACTTCATCCTTCACCCCATGAAGCACCCCGCAATCGCCGCCCTCGCGCTGCTGCTGGCCGTCTCCGGTCAGGCGCAGTCCAAGCCAGCGGCACCCAAGATCGTGCTGCCTCCGGAGCCGCCGGCGCAGACCGTCACCCAGAAGATCGACCTGCTTGAGCTCTTCCGCACGGGGGAGGCCGAGCTGTTCGTCAACCCCAAGGGCGACATCGCCGGCGACCCCAAGTCCGTCTTCAAGTTCGGACCGGACGGCAACTTCGTCGTCAGCGGCGAAGGCTACGGCGCCATCACCACCCTCGGCGCCTACCGCGACTACCACCTCGTGATCGAGTTCAAGTGGGGCCAGAAGACCTGGGGCAAGCGCGAGAGCCGTTCCCGCGACAGCGGCATCCTCGTCCACTGCTTCGGTCCGCAGGGCACCGTGGGCGGCAACTGGATGGCCAGCATCGAGGCCCAGATCATCGAGGGCGGCGTGGGCGACATCCTCGTCCTCGCCCCCAAGCTCGCCGACGGCACCGTACTGGAGACATCCCTTTCCGCCGAGGTCGGTCTCGACCGCGACAAGGAGAAGGTCTGGACCCCTGGTTCTCCCCGTCAGACCATGAAGGGCGGCCGCCTCAACTGGTCCAAGCGCGACCCCGACTGGAAGGACGTCGTCGGCTTCCGCGGCAAGGACGACGTCGAGTCGCCCTTCGGCAAGTGGACCCGCTTCGAGGTGATCGCGAAGGGCGACACGCTCGTCTATCTCGTCAACGGCGTGAAGGTGAACGAGGCCTTCGAGGTGAAGCCCAGCCAGGGCCGCCTCCAGCTGCAGACCGAGGCGGCCGAGATGCACGTCCGCCGCTACGAGCTGCACCCCGTGGGCGGCTTCAACGAGAAGTGGGAGCCCGCCAAGGCCGCCCGCTCCGACGCGCACCCGGCGTCCGACGACGTCAAGGCGCAGGCCGCCTTCGCGGCCAAGCACGGCGACGCCCAGGAGATCCCGGGCTACGCCGTGCGGCCCCCGGTCCTCGACGTCGCCAAGGACCAGGCCCGCAACTACTCGCTGCCCTACAAGCTGCCCGCGGGTTTTGAGATGGTCGTCGCCGCCGCCTCTCCGATGGTGGCCAATCCCACGATGGGATGCGTCGACGACCGAGGTCGCCTGTTCGTGGGCGACTCCATTGGCGTAAATTGGAGCACGAAGAAGTTCGAGCGCGAGACGCCCGGACGCGTCGTGATGCTGGAGGACCGGGACGGCGACGGCGTGTTCGACCGCAGCACGGTCTTCGCCGACAAGCTCACCGTCCCCAAGGGCGGGTGCTGGGCCGATGGCAGCCTCTTCGTGGCCTCGCCGCCCGGCATCTGGCGCTTCACCGACGCCGATGATGACGGCGTCGCCGAGAAGCGCGAGCTGGTCGTGGACGGCTACTACAGGACCGCCAACGGCGCCGACTGCCACGGACCGCGCCTGCACCCCGACGGCCGGCTCTACTGGACCCACGGCCGCAAGGGACACGTCGTGAAGCAGAAGGACGGCACGGTCGTCCACGAGGGGCTCAACAGCGGCATCTGGTCCATGAAGACCGACGGCACCGACATCCGCTGGCATGCGCTCGGCTGCGCGGACAACCCGACCGGCCTCGATTTCACCCCGACCGGCGAGCTGGTCGGCACCACCAACCTCTACTTCGGCTTCCCCCGGGTCGACACCATCATGCAGTGGCAGCTCGGCGGGGTCTACGAGCGCCCCGACTACCTCCGCATCATCGCCAATCTTCCGCGCACGCACGAGCGCATGCCCATCCTCCGTGAGCTCGGCCACGTCGTGCCCAGCGGCTCCGTCTTCTGGCGCTCGGCCGACGCCCTCGCGCCGGCGGGGCATCCCTGGAGCGACGCCCCCGGCCGGCTCCAGTACATGGTCTCCCTTTACAACTCCTCCAAGGTGATGCGCTACGAGCTCCGGGCCGAGGGCGCCGGCTACCGTGCCGACGAGCACGAGTTCTTCTCCGTCGACCGCAAGGGCGCCCACCTTTCCGACGTGATCGAGTCCGTCGACGGCTCGCTCCTCGTCGTCGACACCGGCACCTGGTATTCCCACTGCCCTTCCAGCCTGCTCGAGGGAGACAACGTCACGGGCGCCATCTACCGCATCCGCCGCACCGCCGAGGGCCGCGCCGCGCACGCCGCGGTGGCCGCCGCCCGCAAGCCCTTCAAGCCCGCCCCCGCGAAGTCCGACGCCGAAGTGGTGGCCGCGCTGAACGCCGAAGATCCCGCCGCGGCGCGCCGCGCCCTCGAGGCCGTCGCCTTCCGCGGACTGCGCTCTCCGGAGGTCAGCAAGTCCCTCATGGCCCTGCTGGGCCGCGAGGCCGACCCCGTGCTCGAGCACGCCATCCTTCACGCGGTGATGACCGTCGGCGGCTTCGACGCCTCCGCGCTCGCCGGAGCCGAGGGCGCGCTGCGCCAGGGCCGGCTCATCCGCGCGCTCTCCCAGACCCGCGCCGGCCAGCCCGACCACGCCGAAGTGCTGAAGTTCGCCGTCTCCAAGTCCGATGCGGCCGATGCCGGCCTCGCGCGTCAGGCCCAGCTCGCCGTCCTGCGTGCGCCCGACCCCGCCGCGCTCGTTGCCCCCGTCCTGCAGTCCTGGCTCGCCGCCGCCTCGCCCACCGCGCAGCAGGTCTCCGCCATGGAGAAGTTCGGCGAGGCGCTCGCCGCCAAGCCGGCCGTCGCGGACGCCGTCGCCGCGATGCTGAAGCACGGCCGTCCCGCCGTCCGCCAGGCGGGACTTCGGTCAATCGCCGCGCAGACCGGCTCGGTCAATGCCAAGGGCTGGCTGTCCCCGCTGCAGGCGCTCCTCGAGAAGGGCGTCAGCTCGCTTCTGCTGGACGCCGTCGGCAAGGTGCGTGACGCGCGCTTCGACCCCGCGCTCTCCGCCGTTTCCGCCGACGAGTCGAAGCCCGCCGCGATCCGACTCAAGGCCCTGCTGGCGCTGTCCAAGGCCGGCGAGGGCCTGAGCGAGCCCGCCTTCCGCCTGCTGGTGCAGCTGCTGGTCGATCCGTCCAATCCCGGCCTGCGCATGGACGCCGCGCGTCGCCTGGCCCACGCCAAGCTCACCGATGCGCAGCTGGACGCCTACCTGGAAGTTCTGCCCACCGCCGGCCCGCTGGAGCAGAACGAGCTCCTCGACGCCCTCGCGCTGCCCAACGTCTACCGCAACTACAGTCCCGAGAGGGCCGCCCGCGTCGCGGCCGCCTTCGCCAAGTCGCCGCTCATCGGCACTTTCCGCCAGGACCTCGTCCGCAAGGCCTTTGCTCCCTTCAAGCGCGACGTCTTCCGCGTCCTGGAGCCGACCTAGCTGGCCGCCCTCGCGGCCAACGACGCCAAGAAGGAGCGCATGGCGCCCCTCGCGCTCGTCGCCGCCAAGGGTGATCCGGCGGCCGGGCGCGCCGTGTTCGAGTCGGGCCGTGGCGCCTGCATCGCCTGCCACCGCATCGGCGACAAGGGCAACGAGATCGGGCCCAACCTCAGCCGCATCGGCAACATCCGCGCCGAACGCGAGCTCATCGAGAGCATCATCTATCCGAACAACAACATCGCCCGGGACTACGACCTCACCTCCGTCCAGCTCACCGACGGCAGCTCCGTCCTTGGCATCATCCGCGAGCGTTCCGCCGAGGGCGTGACGATCAAGGAGGCCTCGGGTCAGAGCCGCGTGCTGCCCAACGAGACGGTGGCCTCCTCCGCCCAGCTGCCCACCAGCCTCATGCCGGCCGGACGCGACGGCATGCTGAGCGAGAAGGAGCTGACGGACCTCGTCGCCTACCTGCGCTCGCTGAAGTGAGCGAAAGCGCGAGGCGCTTTCGCGGGGGCATGTGGGCACGGTGACACGGGGGCATGGGGAGTTAGGGCCGCCGTTCGCCGACGAGTGTGCGTCGTGCCGGGCAAGGTCGTCGCCGCATGACGTCCGTCCGCCCACGGACGTGATGGCATCACGCCCCTACCTCAGCAGCCACAGGCCCAGGATCGGCAGGGCGAGGATGAGCAGGCAGCTGCCGGAGCGCGGGGCGGAGTCGGTCTGCAGGTCGGCCTGGCGTTCCTCCACTTCCTGCTGGATCCGGTCCTCGATGTCCGCCTCCAGATCCGCGGGGATGCCGCCCTCGCCGTATTCGTTGTCGAGGCCTTCCAAGGATTCCAGATCTTCGTCGGAGTCGTCGTTCATGCGGACGGTATGCCCGGGCGGGCCTTCCGCGCAAGGGGTTGCCTTGGGTGAATCGAATCATAGGATAGACGCATGAGGCCGATGCTTTTCGTGGGGCTTTTTTTATCCCCGCTCGTCCTTGCCGCGGACGAGCCCCGGTGTCCCTTGCCCGGTTACGCTTATGCCTGGGGCGATGAGTTCGACGGAGTCAAGCTGGACGAGGAGCGGTGGGAGCTGCATGCAGGACAGTCGGGTGCGAGCATGCGTGGCAAGGACAACGTGGTGCTCAGGGGCGGACAACTCGTCCTGCTGGGCCGGAAGGTAGGCGGCACCTCCTATCTCCCTTACTCAAGCGGAGAGGTCAGCAGCAGGCGGCTCTTCCGCCACGGTTATTACGAGGTGCGTTACAAAGTCCCCGAAGTCCCCGGATGGGAGACCAGGTTCTTCCTGACGAGCGTCGACCAGGCCTACCCCAAATGCAGGATCGACATCGCCACGACCGACTCGCTCTGGCCCGACAGGTTCCGAATGCAGGTCGAACGGTTGAGCGATCGGCAATTTGTGGATGAGCGCGAACAGGACACTCCTTCGCTGTCGAAGGACTTCCATGCCTGGGGCTGTGAGTTCACGCCCGAGAAAATCCGGTTCTTCTTCGAGGGCCGGCTGGTGGCCGTCACGGACACGAAGTCATCGCAGCATGGCGATCTGAGGGTACGGCTGAGGATGAATCTTTCCTGGTGGTCTTTCGACCACCTCAGTGGCGGCCATGTGGCCACCGAGGAGGTCGCCGGCCACCAGGTTCAGGCAAAGGTGGCGGTGCCATCGGAGGCCTGCTTCGACTACGTCCGGGTCTTCGTCCGCAAGTAGAAGAGGCTGGAGGCCCGGGCCTTAATCCCCCACGCTGGAAACAGCATGGCGACCATCCTGTGCATGAAGTGGGGCACCAAATACGGCCCGGAGTACGTCAACCGGCTCCGTTCCATGGTGCGCCGGCACCTGCGTCGCCCGCACCGTTTCGTCTGCCTCACCGACAACGCCGCCGGCCTGGACGCCGACATCGAGGCCTTCCCCATCCCCAGCCTGGAACTGCCCGCCGGCGCGCCTGAGCGCGGCTGGACCAAGCTGGTCTCCTTCTCCCCGGCGCTTTCCGCGCCCGGCGGTCCGGAGCTGAAGGGCGACGTCCTCTTCCTCGACATCGACATCGTCATCGTCGGGTCCATGGACTGCTTCTTCGAGCACCCCGGCGACTTCCTCATCATCCGCGACTGGCAGAAGGGGCATTACACCGGCAACTCCTCCGTCTACCGCTGGCGCGCGGGCACGTATCCCGACGTCCTCGAGCATTTCCGGGCCAACCTCGACGCCGTGCGCCGGCGCCACCGCAACGAGCAGGAGTTCCTCACCGCGCACCTCAGCGCCCAGGGCAAGGTCAGCTACTGGCCCGAGACCTGGTGCCGCAGCTTCAAGAAGCACTGCGTGAAGTGGTTCCCCTTCTCCCTCTGGCAGACCCCCGCCATCCCCGCGGACGCGCGCATCGTGGTCTTCCACGGCATGCCCAACCCGCCCGACGCCCTCGTCGGCCGCAGCGGCAAGTGGTATCGCCGGGTGCTGCCCACGCCCTGGATTGCGGACAACTGGAAGTGAGCCCGCGCGCCTCGGGCGCGCCGCCGCTCACTTGCCCGGTTCGGGGGGCAGGTCCTCGACGGCGTCGTCCTGGTCGTCGGAATCCTTCTTGGCCTCGCTGAGCACCGGCTGCGCGTAGAGCCGTCCGTCCGGCAGGTTGGCCACGAAGCCCTCGCCGATGAGGAAGCTCAGCTCCGTCGCGACCTTGGCGCGCGCGGCGTCGTCGGCCTGCTCGCCCGCGACCGAGGCGACCAGGTCCTTGGCGTGCACGCCCGGCTTGGCGTCGAGCGCGGCGAAGATCTTCGAGAGCGATTCGCTGTAGGAGGCCTTGGGGTCCCGGCAGCGGCGTCGCACGGCGCAGGCGTAATGGATGCCCTTCTTGCCCTTGCGGTAGATGTGGAAGCCCTCGCGGTTGAGCCGGCCGCGGATGCCGTTGGCCGTCTGGAGCGGGAAGCTCCGCTGGCGCTCGAGCTCGTAGCGCACCGAGTCGCGGATCGGGCCGGGCGCCATCTCCTCGAGCAGCCGGCCCGCGAAGCGCGCCTCCGCGTGGGAGCGGACCACCTGCTCCTTGCGGAACGCGAGGAGGAAGCCGCGGGCGGCGTCGAGGCTCTCGAGCCGCTCCGGTTCGCCCTCCTTGCGGTCCTTCGGCACGTACTCCTTGCGCTTGGACATGTCCTTCAGCCACGCGTCGATCTTCTCCTGCTCGCGCACCATCTGCAGCCCCGCCTTGAAGCGGTCGAACGGCACGCCGGGGCAGTGGCGCGCGTGGTGCTCGCGGAGGTTGCGCTGGTAGGTGTGGTGGGTCGGGGCGCCGAGCACGATGCCCGTGCGGGGGTCGAGCGCGACCATCGGGAACACGCCCTTCGGCGGCTCGACGTCGACCTCGACCACGTCGAAGAACTTCTCGAGGTGCCGGGACATCACGTGCGACACCGCCTCGGCCTCGGTCATGAACGGGTGGCCGTCCGGAACCGCGATGGAGAGCCTCGCGTCGGGCCGCGTCTCGGCGTCGGGCAGGCGGATCATGATCGAGAGGCGGTCCTCCTTGTCCAGGATCAGCAGGGCGACCTCGAAGAGCTCGTAGGTCATGCGGCTCGTCTTCATCGCCCCGCCGAGGACCTCGAACTTGGCGTCGTCGGGGAAGAAGGAGGCCAGCACGGCCGGACGGAAGGGCGGGGCGTCCTCCCATCGGCGCGGTCCGCGCCCTTCGCCGCGGGGTTCGCGGCGGGGTCCGC
>JBJTIX010000259.1:0-1705 GCA_046095205.1 Opitutia bacterium | reverse complement strand
GGCGCAGCCAGGCCTGCCGGCGTGCGAGGGCGTCGTCCCACCTGGCGTCGCCGGTGATGTCGCCGGCGCCGAAGAGTTCCATCCGTCCCATCAGCGCGACGGCCTCCTCCTCCCGTCCCGCACCGAAGGCCGCGCCGACCTTGATCAGCGAGTCGCGGAGGAACTTTGCGGAAAGACGGACGAGCTCCTGGCGTGCGTTCGGGTCGTCGGGGTTGATGCGGACGATGGAGCGCAGCACGTCGAGCGCGCGTTCCTCGTCCCGCCGGCGTATCGCCTCGCGGTAGTCGCGGTAGAGCGGGTGGCTTTCGCCGATGGCGCGTCCGTAGAGGCCCTCCACCAGCATGAGGTGGCGGTCGTCGAGCGGGAAGCCGGCGGGAAGTCCGTGCTCCCGGCAGAAGCCGTGCCAGCGGTCGGCGTCGGCGAAGCTCAGGTGGGCGCAGATGCCGAGCAGGTCGGGGTCGGATTCGGCGGACTGGAAGGCGGCGTGGTCGTCTCCGGCCCCGATCAGGGTGGCGCACTGTTCGAGCCTTTCGCGGGCGCGTCCGCAGAGCGCGGCGTATTCCGTCGCCAGCGAGCGCGACTCGAGGTCGGGCGACCCCAGTTCCAGCTGGAGCCTTATGCGGGCGATGAGCCGTTCGGGCGACACGTTCAGCGGAATTCGATGAGCGCCGGTCCGGCCTGGCCGCGGGCGTCGACCGCGCGGAGCGTCCACGGTGCGCCGGCGCGGAGCGTGTCTCCCGCGTCCAGCAGCTTGCGGCGCCGCAGGACCTCGTCCTGGCTCGGAGCGGAGGGGCCGGTGGCCCTTTCGAGCCGGATCAGGTCGGTCTCGAGCAGCGAGCGCGTGGCGCGCACGGAGGGAAGGTCGCGGTCGGGGAACTCATGTCCGGCGGGGTAGAGCCCCACGGCGCCTCCGGCGTGAACGAAGGCGTTGATGGTCGTCTCGGCCCAGGGCGCCGCGCGGACCGCCTTCGTGTCGGGGTCCATCCTGAGCGCGTCGAGTCCCAGCACCACGGGCCTGAGGGTCTTGACGGAGGCGACCAGCGCGAAGGCGTGACGGCTCCCGTCGGGCATCTCCACCTCGAGCAGCCGGTTGGCCTCCCGGTCGGCGCCGCGGCCGTCGGGGAACTGCAGCGTCACGTTCTTCGACTTGTTGCCGATGCCCACGGTGATGGGGGAGAGCCGCCCCGGTTCCGGACGGGCCTCGATCCAGTCGGCCTCGCCCCCCTTGCGGATCTCGCCGCCGATGAACTTCGTCTCCTCCCTGCGGTGGAAGGATTCGAGCGCGGTGAGGCGGATGCGGATGTCGACGGAACGGCTCTTGGTGATGCCCGCGGCGTTGATGAGCGCCTGGAAGGCCTCTGCGCCCGAGGGGGAGAGCTGGAAGTCGGCCTGGGATGGCGCGTTGGGGCCGGAGTCGGCCGTGACCCAGTTTCCGGAGACGATCGTGACCGGCCTCACGTCGAGCGCGGCGGCGGTGCCGAGCTTGAGCGCGGTCGCCTTCAGCGCATCCCAAGCGGCGTCCTTGGGGGCGCCGATGCTCTCTCCGACCGCCAGGGCCTCCTGCGCCTGCTTGAGCAGGGTCGCGGCGGCGGCGAGGCCCTTCCGGTCGAAGTCGGCGTCCAGCGACTGCGTGGGGCGCTCGGCGAACTTCGACGGAAGTCTTGGCTGGTGATGGGTGGCGTGTCTGCGCGGGCATTCCGGCGAG
>JBJTIX010000258.1:0-4443 GCA_046095205.1 Opitutia bacterium | reverse complement strand
GCTCCAGGCCTCCTTCTCGCCGACCTTGCCCTCGCTGCTCAGGTAGACGCCGTTCACGCCGTCGTTGTTGAGCACGGGCACGGCGGTGGGCTTGCCGGAGTCGTCGGTGAAGATCTCGGGCTTGGTCGAGGGCTCCTCGAGCGCGCGCGTCACGCGGATGGCGATGGCGCCCTCCTTGGAGTCCTTGAAGACGGCGTCGCTCTTCTGCGCGGTGAGCGTGATGACGCGGTCGATGATCCGCACGTCGCCCTGGGCGCGGAAGGTGAGCGTCTCGTCCTGCTGCAGCACCTTGGAGCCGTCGGCCAGGATCCAGTCGGAGCTGACCTGGAGGGAGCCCTTGCCCTCGCCGCCCTGCACGGACTTGACGGCGGCGTGCTTCACGCGGCCGTAGGGGACCTTGCTCTCGCGGCTGAAGCCCTCGGGGGGCGAGTTCCAGAAGTCGGAGCCGTTCACGTTCCCGTAGTTGAACCACGAGGAGATGTGGTGCGGGTGGTCGGTGCGCTCGCCGGCGATCTTCTCGAGCGGGAAGCCGCGGGTGAAGATGGTGCCCTTGGCGGTGCGCAGGGGCGAGAGCAGGGGCTTCTTCTGGTCCGCCCAGTAGAGGTAGGAGGTGAAGGGCTTGCCGTCGACGAGCACGTCCACCTGCTTCTTCTGCTCGTCGTTGACGAGGCGCACTTCGGAGGCGCGGGCGACCGGGCAGGCGGCGAGGGCCGCCGCGAGGGAGAGGAGGGCGAGGGGCTTTTTCATGGGGAACGCCTTTCTAGGGGGCTGACGGACCGTGCCAAGCCGTCAGTATCCACGCAAAGGGGCGTTCGTGCTCCTAAAAACGGACTTACATCCGGCCCGGGTCGGCCTTATCAGTGGAGCACCCCCGCCTCCCGATGCGCACGCTTTTCGGTCTTCTCCTCGCCTCCCTGCTCCAGGCGGCCCCGCCCGCCGGCCCGGCCCAGCGCGTGCCCTTCGCCGAATACCGCGACGGACTCTCCCCCGAGGAGGCGGTGAAGGTCATGTCGCTGCCGCCCGGCTTCCGCGCCGAGGCGCTCGTCACGGAGCCCCGCGTGGTGCAGCCTATCGCGATGTGCTTCGACGAGCGCGGCCGTCTCTGGGTCGCCGAGGGCCGCAGCTACCCGCGCAAGCGCCCGGACGGGCAGGGCACGGACCGCATCCTCATCCTCGAGGACGAGAAGGGCGACGGGTCCTATTCCAAGACGACGGTCTTCATCGAGGGGCTCAATCTGGTCAGCGGTTTGGAGGTCGGACACGGCGGGGTCTGGGTCGGGCAGGCGCCGGAACTGCTCTTCATCCCCAAGGACGCCCAGGACCGCGCGGGCAAGCCGCGGGTGCTGCTCGACGGCTGGGGCAGCCATGACACGCACGAAACGCTCAACAGCTTCATGTGGGGTCCGGACGGATGGCTCTACGGATGCCACGGCGTGTTCACCCACTCGGTCGTCGGCCGCCCCGGCACGCCCGACGCGCAGCGGACCAAGATCAACGCGGGCGTCTGGCGCTACCATCCGACGCGCCACGTGTTCGAGGTCTTCGCCGAGGGCAGCAGCAACGCCTGGGGGCTCGATTACAACGCGCGCGGAGACTTCTTCATCACGGCCTGCGTCATACCGCACCTCTACCACGTGGTGCCGGGCGCCCGCTACCAGCGGCAGGCGGGGCAGCACTTCAACCCGTTCACCTACGACGACATCCGCACCATCGCGGACCATTCGCACTTCGCGGGCCGCCGCGTGCACCGGCCCGAGGTCGCGAAGATCGACCTGAGCACCGACGAGTCCGGCGGCGGCCACGCGCACTCGGGCCTCGCGCTCTACCAGGGCGACAACTTCCCGCCCGCCTGGCGCGGCGCGCTCATCTTCGGCAACCTCCACGGGCACCGCCTCGTCACCGACCTCGTCACGCCGAAGGGCAGCGGCTACGTCGGCGGCCACGGGCCCGACTTCCTGCGCTCCAACGACGCGCGCTTCATCCCCGTCGCCCAGCGCGTCGGCCCCGACGGCGCGCTCTACGTGGCCGACTGGTCCGACAAGCAGGTCTGCCACAACAACACGACGGAGGTCTGGGATCGCACCAACGGCCGCATCTACCGCGTCAGCCACGGCGCGCTCAAGGCCCGCCCCGGCGACCTCGGCCGCTGCTCGGACCACGAGCTCTCCGGCCTGGCGCTCGACGACGCCAACGAGACCGTCTCGCGCCTCGCCCGCCGCGTGCTCGCCGAGCGCGCCGCCGCCGCCCCGCTCTCCGACGGCGCCCTCGCCTCGCTGCGCGCCGCCTTCGCCGAAGGCCCTTCGCCCCGCCGGCTGCGCGCGCTCTGGACGCTGCACCTCGCCGGCGCCTTCGACGACGTCCTCGCCGGCCGCGCGCTGGCCGACGCCGACGCGGACGTGCGCGCCTGGGGCGTGCGGCTGACGGCCGAATCGCATCCTGCGCGCCACCCGCTCCTCGCGCCGCTCGCCGCCGGCGAGGGGTCGCCCGTCGTCCGCCGTGAGCTGGCCTCCGCGCTCCAGCGCCTGCCCCTCGCGCTCCGCGCCGACGTCGCACGCCCGCTCCTCGCCCGCGCCGACGATGCGCAGGACCACAACATCCCCATGCTCCTGTGGTACGGCATCGAGCCGCTCGTCGGCGCCGATCCCGTCGCCGGCCTGGCGCTCGCATCGGCCTGCCGCATGGAGCGCGTGACGGAATTCATCTTCCGCCGGCTCTCCGCCGACGCCGCGGCCCGCGGCCGCATCCTCGGCCTCGCCGCCGATTCCGCGGACGCCGCCGCCCGCGAAGCCCTTGTGCGCCGCGTGGTCGAGGGCGTCCGGCAGTCCGGCTCCTTCACGCAGCCGGAAGGCTGGGCCGCGACCCTCGCCAAGCTCCGCGCTGACGCCTCCGCCGAACTCGCCGCTGACCTCCATGAGCTCAACGCCCTCGCCGGCGACGAGGCCTCGCGCGCCTTCTACCGGGGGCACCTCGCCGACGCGCGCGCCTCCGTCCCCGCCCGCCGGCGCGCGCTCTCCATCCTCGTCCAGGCCCGCGACCGCGGTGCGGGCGGCAAGGGGCACGCCGCGCTGGCCGAGAAGGAGCTCGACCGCGACTTCCGCAGGGCGCTCATCGAGTCCCTCGCCTCGGTCGGCGACGCCGACTCTCCCGCGGTGCTGCTGGGCGTGGCCACCACCACGCCCGTGCCCGACTTCCGCACGGCCGCGGTGGCCGGCCTCGCTTCCTCGGCCCCCGGCGGCCGCGCCCTGCTGCAGGCGGTCTCCGACGGCAAGGCCGTCAAGTCGCTGCTCACCCCGATCGTCGTCCGCCAGCTCAAGACCCTCGGCGACGCCGATGTCGACGCACTGCTCGCCAAGGTCGTCGGCACGGTGAACCGCACCAAGGCGGGCTTGGAGGAGGCGCGCGCCAGGTATCAGGCGATGCTCAAGCCGGACGTCCTCCGCGGCGCCGACTTCAAGGACGGGCAGCAGGTCTTCCTCTCCACCTGCGGCGTCTGCCACACCTTCGGCTACATCGGCAACGCGGTCGGGCCCGGCCTCGCCGGCGCCAACCTGGGCAAGCTCGACTACATCCTCGAGAACGTCCTCGATCCCAACGCCGTCATCGGGAAGGACTACCAGCTCAACGTCTTCCGGCTGAAGAACGGCTCGACGCTCACCGGCATCGTCCAGTTCGAGGACGCGCAGTCCTTCCGCCTCGTGCTGCCCGGCGCGGCCAAGTTCACCGTGGCCAAGGCCGAGGTCGTCTCGCGCGACGTCCTTCCGGTCTCGATGATGCCGGAAGGCCTCTTCGACGCGCTGCCGCCGAAGCAGGTCATCAACCTCGTGGCGTACCTGCAGAATCCCGACGGTCCCGCCCCGAACGCCGTGGCCTGGACCGTGCCCGGCGCGGTGGAGGGCGAATCCATGAAGGTCCTCGCCAAGACCGGCGGCAATCCGCGCAACCAGCCGATGGGCGGCTTCAAGGCGAGCCGTTGGAGCGGCAACGATCACCTCTGGTGGACCGGCGGCAAGCCGGGCGACGTCCTCACCGTGGCCCTGCCCGTGAAGGAGAAGGGGCGTCACCGCCTCACCTTCGTCTTCACGAAGGCGCACGACTACGGCGTCTTCGAGGTGGCCCTCGACGGCAGGCCGCTCTTCGGCGGTCCGCTCGACTTCTATGAATCCGCCCAGGTCGTGACCACCGGCGAGCTCGACGCCGGCGAGCACGAGCTCGAGGCCGGTGAGCATCGCCTCACCTTCAAGATCCTTGCGCCCAATCCTGCCGCCACCCCCAAGCACATGCTCGGCCTGGACTTCATCAAAGTGGAGAGGAAGTGAGGGGCTGAGAAGGGCTGGGGCTAGGGCTAGGGATAGGGCTGGGGCTGGGGATAGGGCTGGGGCTAGAGGTAGGGCTAGTTTCCGGAAGCTATTCTCCGCGCCCTTATGACTCCGCTTAGCAATCGCA
>JBJTIX010000257.1:0-19120 GCA_046095205.1 Opitutia bacterium | reverse complement strand
GGCCACGTCCACGCCATCGCGGTCAACGGCATCCTGTGCTCCCCGCGGGCGCCGGAGTTCGCGTCCGGACGCACCTGTCCCGACGAGATCGTCCTGTGCGGAACCGAGTCGGTGCTGGTCCCCTACGCCGAGCCCGGCATGGCCCTCTGCCGTTCCATCCGCGAGGAGGTCGTCTCCTTCGTGCGCCGCACGGGCCGCGAGCCCAGGATCATCCTCCTGCGCAACCACGGCATCATCGCCGTCGGTCCCACGCCCAAGGCGGTCCTCGGATCGCTCCTCATGTCCGAGAAGGCCGCCGAGATCTTCGCCGGCGCGGCCGCCCTCGGCGGACCTGTCTTCCTCACCCCGGCGCAGTGCGAGCGCATCGCCGGCCGTCCCGACGAGCATTATCGCCAGAAGCTTCTGGGACTCTGACCCTCCGCCCCACTCCATGTCCGACTACCTTGCCATCGACCTCGGCGCCGAATCCGGGCGCATCATCCACGGCTCCCTGAAGAAGGGACGCCTGCGCATGAAGGAGGTCCACCGCTTCTCCAACGGGGCCATCACCGCCAACGGCACCCTGCGCTGGGACATCATCCGCATCTTCCGCGAGATCCGGGTCGGACTCGCCAAGGGCGCGCTGCTCGGACGCGTCCGATCGGTGGCCTGCGATTCGTGGGGCGTCGACTACGTGCTGCTCAAGGGCGACGGCCCGCTGCTGTCCCTTCCCTTCACCTACCGCGACGAGCGCAGCTTCAAGTCCTACGCCAACGCCATGCGCAAGTTCTCGGAGAAGCAGCTTTTCGAGGGCACCGGCATCGCCTCCATCTCCATCAACACGCTCTACCAGCTGCTCGACGACGCGACCAACCGTCCCGAGCTGCTCCGGATGGCCGACAAGTTCCTGCTGATCGGGGACTACGTGAACTTCCTGCTGACCGGAATCGCCCGCGCCGAGGAGACATTGATCTCCGGCAGCCAGTGCTGGGACGTCCGTCGCCGTGACTGGGCCTGGCCGGTGCTGCGCCGGCTGGGCATCCCTCGCCACATCTTCCCCAAGCCGGTGGCACCCGGCGTGAAGCTCGGGCGCCTGCGTCCCTATCTCGCCGCCGAGACCGGTCTCCGTTCGGCCCAGGTCGTGACCACCTGCGTGCATGACACCGCGGCCGCCGTGGCCGCCGTGCCGGCCCACCCCGGTGACGACTGGGCCTACCTCTCCTCCGGCACCTGGTCCCTCCTCGGCGTCGAGCTGCCGAAGCCCCTCGTCAACGAAACCGTGCGCAAGGCGCGCTACACGAACGAGGTCGGCTTCGGCGGCACCTCGCGCTTCCTCAAGAACCTCGTCGGCCTCTGGATCCTTCAGGAGTGCCGCCGTGAGTGGATGGAGCGCGGCGAAGTGTCCGACTACGGCGCAATCGTCAAGCTGGCCCGCAAGGCGCCCTCGCTCCGCTCGCTCATCCGTCCCGATGACGTCCGTTTCACCCGCCGGGGCGACATGGTCGCCAAGGTCCAGGCCTTCTGCCGCGAGACCCGCCAGCCCGTGCCCCGCACCCATGGCGAAGTCGCCCGCTGCGTCCTCGAATCTCTCGCGCTCCTTTATCGCGTCGAGATGGACGCGCTCGAGAAGCTGACCGACCGCCGTCTTGCCCGTCTCCACGTCGTGGGCGGCGGCTCCCGCAACGACCTCCTCAATCAGGCCACGGCCGACGCCACCGGCCGGACCGTCATCGCGGGTCCGGTCGAGGCGACCGCCGCCGGCAACATCCTCGTCCAGGCCGTAGCCATGAAGGAGATCCGCGGCCTCAAGGGGGTGCGCGACGTCGTCCGACGCTCCTTCCCCTCCCGGACCTTCAAGCCCTCTACCGATCCCCGCTGGGCGGCCGGACTGGCCCGATTCAAGGCCCTGAAGCGCTCCTGACCCCCCTCCCCTGCCCTTTCCAACCTAGAAAACATGAGCAAACACAAGCACGTCTCTCACCTCTGGAACGACGCCGAAGCGGCGAAACTGGACCCCGTGGCCCGGCTGGTCTACCGTTCCAACCGCCTCGGCGCCGACCAGCGGATCACCAACACCGGCGGCGGCAACACCTCGTCCAAGATCCGCGAGAAGGACCCCCTGACCGGCCAGGAGGTCGACGTCCTCTGGGTCAAGGGCTCCGGAGGCGACCTCCGCACCAGCACCCGTGAGAACTTCTCCTCGCTCTACCAGGACAAGCTCATCGGCCTCCAGAAGAGCTACGCCGCGCGATCGGACAAGGGCCTCAAGTCCCAGGCCGAGGACGACATGGTCGGCATGTACACCCATGCGACCTTCAACCTGAACCCCCGCGCCTCCTCCATCGACACGCCCCTGCACAGCTTCCTGCCCGGACGCCATGTCGACCACATGCACCCCAACGCGATCATCGCGATCGCGGCCTCCAAGAACTGCGAGGCGCTGACCAGGCAGATCTTCGGCGGCAAGATGGCTTACGTGCCCTGGATGCGTCCGGGCTTCGAGCTCGGCCTCGCGATGCAGGAGATCTCCCGTAAGCAGCCCGACATCCGCGCCATCATGATGGGCCAGCACGGCTTCATCTCCTGGGCCGACGACGACAAGGCCTGCTATGAGCTGACGCTCTCGATGATCGAGACCGCCGGCGCCTACATCGAGGAGAAGTACCAGGCCAAGGGCGGCGACGCCAAGGCCTTCGGCGGTCCTGCCTACCAGACGCTCGACGCCGAGAAGCGCCACGCCACCTTCGCCGCCATCCTTCCGTGGCTCCGCGGCCAGGTCTCCAAGGAGAAGCGCTTCATCGGCACGATCCAGGACGACGAGAAGATCCTCCGCTTCGTGAACTCGAAGGACGCCCCGCGCCTCGCCGAGCTGGGCACCTCCTGCCCCGACCACTTCCTGCGCACCAAGATCAAGCCCCTCTACGTCGCCTGGAACCCCCAGACCGAGGACGCCGCCGCGCTCAAGGCCAAGCTGGCCGCGGGCCTCGAGCAGTACCGCAAGGACTACGCCGCCTACTACGCCGCCTGCAAGCGGTCCAACTCGCCCGCCATGCGCGACCCGAACCCGACGGTCGTCCTCATCCCCGGCCTGGGCATGATCGCCTGGGGCAAGGACAAGTCCGAATCCCGCGTGACCGCCGAGTTCTACAACTGCGCCGTGGAGGTCATGCGCGGAGCGGAGGCGATCGACCAGTACATCGCGCTGCCCCAGCAGGAGGCCTTCGACATCGAGTACTGGCTGCTCGAGGAGGCGAAGCTCAAGCGCATGCCCGCCGAGAAGGAGCTCGCCCGGCAGGTGGTCATCGTCGTCGGCGCCGGCTCCGGCATCGGCAAGGAGACCGCGCACCGCCTCGTGAAGGAGGGCGCACACATCGTCTGCGTCGACAAGAACCTCGAGGCCGCCCAGGCCACCGCCAAGGAGATCACCGACAAGCTCGGCACCGGCATCGGCGTCGCGGGCACCGGCATCTCCAACTGCGGGCCCGCCATCGGGCTCGGCGGCGACATCATGGACCGCGCGTCCATCCGCCGCATGCTCGACCAGGTGTCGCTCGCCTACGGCGGCTTCGACTCCATCTGCGTGACCGCCGGCATCTTCGTCCCCCCGGACACCGCCGGACGCATCCCCGACGACAAGTGGGCCCTGACCTTCGCGCTCAACGTGACGGGCAGCTACCTGGTCGCCGACGAGGCCCACCGCAACTGGAAGGAGCAGGGCCTGCGCGGCAACCTGGTGCTGACCACCAGCGCCAACGCCGCGGTCGCCAAGAAGGGTTCCGTAGCCTACGACACGTCCAAGGCCGCCGCCAATCACCTCGTCCGCGAGCTCGCCATGGAGCTCTCCCCCCTCGTCCGGGTGAACGGCGTGGCCCCCGCGACGGTCGTCCAGGGCTCCGCGATGTTCCCGCGGGACCGTGTCATCGCGTCGCTTGCGAAATACGCGATTCCCTACACCGATGACGAGGCGACCGATTCGCTCACCACGAAGCTGTCCAAGTTCTACGCGGACCGCACCCTCACCAAGAATCCGATCACGCCCGCCGACCAGGCCGAAGCCTACTTCATCCTCGTGACCAACCGCCTCTCCAAGACCACGGGACAGATCATCACGGTCGACGGCGGCCTGCACGAGGCCTTCCTGCGCTGACCCCGTGCGCGTCTCCCTGTTCATCCCCTGCTTCATCGACCAGCTGGCCCCCCGGGTCGGACTGGCGACGGCGGAGGTGCTGACCCGCCTCGGACATGAGGTGGAGTTCAGGGAGGCGCAGACCTGCTGCGGACAGCCCTCCTTCAACTCCGGACAGTGGGACGTGGCCCGCCCCGCCGCCATCCGGGCGCTGGAGATATTCCGTGGCGCCGAGGCCGTGGTCGGCCCGTCCGGCTCCTGCGTCGCGATGATGAGGGTCTTCTACCCGCAGCTGCTCGAAGGCACCCCGCACGAGGCCGAGGCCCGCGATCTGGCGTCCCGCACCTTCGAGTTCTCCGAATTCCTCGTCAAGCGCCTCGGCGTGGAGGACGTCGGTGCGCGCTTCGCGAAGAAGGTGACCTACCATGACGGCTGCCACGCCCTGCGCGAGCTGCGGCTCAGGGACGAACCGCGCCGTCTGCTCCGCGCGGTCAGGGGGCTCGAGCTCATCGAGACCGAGGAGGGCGAGACCTGCTGCGGGTTCGGCGGTCTCTTCTCCGCCAAGTTCCCGATGATCTCCACCGCCATGGCCCAGGTGAAGGGCGGCGCGCTCGCCCGCACGGGAGCCGACTACGTGGTGTCCTCCGATCCCTCCTGCCTCCTCCAGATCGGGGGGTGGCTTTCCCGCGAGGGCAAGGCCGTCCTCCCCCTGCACATCGCCGAGGTGCTCGCGCGCCGCGACTGAGATGTCCGACCCCAAGTCCATCGTCCTCAAGGACGCGCAGGTCGCCTCGGACGACGCCCCGCAGCGTGCGTTCATCCGCAAGGCGCTCGGCGGCTACTACGTCAACCGCGACCTCCAGAAGGCCCGCTACCGGGACTGGGAGCGCGCCCGCGACGCCGCGGCCCTCGCCAAGTGGTCGGCGGTCAACGACCTCGCCTCCAACCTCGAGAAGTTCACCGCCAACTTCGAACGCAACGGGGGCAAGGTCCACTGGGCCCGTGACGGCGCCGAGGCCCGCGAGATCATCGTTCGGCTGATCCGCGAGGCCGGCGCCCGTTCGGTCATCAAGTCGAAGTGCATGACCTCCGAGGAGATCCACCTGAACGACGCACTCGAGGCCGAGGGCTTCGGCGTGGTCGAGAGCGACCTCGGCGAGTTCATCCAGCAGCTCCGCAAGGAGCCGCCCTACCACTTCGTCTTCCCGTGCATGCACCTCAAGCGGGATGCGATCAGCGACCTCTTCACGAAGCACCTCGGCACGCCCGCCACCGACAGCCCCGAGGAGCTGACCATGATCGCCCGCCGGCACCTCCGCCGGATGTACGTCGACGCCGACGTCGGCATCACGGGGGCCAACTTCCTCGTCGCCGAGACGGGACAGATATCGATCACCGAGAACGAGGGCAACGCGCGCCTGACCGCCGCCCTGCCCCGCATCCACATCGCCCTCTCGGGCATCGAGAAGGTCGTATCCTCGCTCGACGACCTGTCGGTCCTGCTTCCGATGCTGGCCACCGCGGGCGCCGGACAGCCGATGACCTGCTACAACACCCTCTACGCCGGGCCCCGGCGTCCCGACGAGACGGACGGCCCCGAGGAGTTCCATCTGGTGCTGATGGACAACCATCGCACCCGGCTGCTCGCCGATCCGGAGCAGCGCGACGCGTTGCACTGCATCCGCTGCGGCGCGTGCCTGAATGTCTGCCCGATCTTCAAGAACATCGGCGGGCTCGCGTACGGCACGACCTACCAGGGGCCCATCGGTTCGGTCATCACGCCCCACCTGCGGGGACTCCAGCAGTGGAACCACCTCTCCGGCGCATCCTCGCTCTGCGGCGCCTGCACCGACGCCTGCCCGGTCCGCATCGACCTGCATCACCACCTGCTTCACAACCGCCGCAACGCCGCGAAGGAGTCGCCCACGCTGTTCGACCGCATCTTCCACCGCGGCTTCCTCTTCGTGACCGCAAGGCCCTGGCTTTTCGCCACGGGCGGAAAGGTGTTCCGCGCGCTGCTGCCGGTCCTGAAGAAGCTGCCGCTGCCCTACATGTCCGCCTGGCTGCGCACGCGGGACCTGCCCGAGGCGCCCGCCGCGTCCTTCCGTGACCAGTGGAAGAAGGGAGGCCGCCATGGCTGACGCCCGGACCGACATCCTCGCCCGCATCCGTGAGGCGCTGAAGGTCAAGGCCCCCCGGCCCCACCTGAGGGCCGAGCCCGTGGACGCACGCCCTTCCAAGGCCGGACGTCCCTGGCTGCCCGACGGCGGAGAGACGCCCGAATCGAGCCAGGCGATCCTCGCCGAGCAGCTGGCCAAGCTCAAGGCCTCGCTCGTGCGGGTGCCCGATGCCGCCGCCGCGGCCAAGTCACTGCAGGAGCTGTTCGTCTCCAAGGGCTGGAAGCAGGCCGCCGTGCATCGCAACGCCCTCCTCGCGCCCCTCGTCGGTTCGCTGCCCTGCCAGGTCTGGAACATCGAGGACGGTTTCAGCAAGGAGAAGCTCGAGGGCTGCGACGTCGGCATCACGACCTGCGAGTGCCTCGTGGCCCAGCTGGGGTCGGCCCTCGTGTCCAGCCGGACCTGCGGCGGCCGCGGTCTCTCGATCCTTCCTCATGTGCACGTCATCGTGGCCACCGTCGACCAGGTGGTGCCCGACCTTGCGGCGGCGCTGACCGACCTGCGCGCCAGGAACGCCGGGTCGCTTCCGAGCATGCTCTCCTTCATCACCGGCCCGAGCCGCACGGGCGACATCGAGCGCATCCTGGTGCTGGGCGCCCACGGGCCGAAGGAACTGCACGTCATCCTCATCGGCTGATCCGCATGCGGGCTGCGCTGACATTCCTGCTCCTCGGCGTCGCGTCGCTTGCGGCGCAGGAGGTCAAGCCGTTCCGCTGGTCGGGCAAGTTCGTCATCCCCGATCCGACCTCGGTCACGGTCGACGAGGCGGGCAGTGTCTACGTGGCCTGCACCGCCAGGAGAAAGGCCGCCGACCTCGACATCCGTGAGCACCAGATGTGGATACCGGACGACGTCGCGCTCACCTCGCCGGAGGAGAAGCTGGCCTTTTTCCGCAGGGAGCTGGCCCCGGGACGCATCCGCATGCCGCGCGGGGGGCTCAAGGATCACGACAAGGACGGCATCATCGGCATCGCCGACCTGGAACACGTCAAGGAGCGCATCTTCAAGCTGTCCGACACGGATGGCGACGGCGTGGCGGACAGGATGGTCCTCTTCGCCGAGGGATTCAATGAGGCCAACTCGGGCATAGCGGCCGGCGTGCTCTGGCATGACGGCTGGGTCTACGTAACGGCCCTGCCCCACCTCTGGCGGCTGAAGGACACCGACGGAGACGGACGTGCCGACCTCACGGAGAAGGTCCTCTCGGGGTTCGGGGCGCACATCGCCTACGCCGGCCACGACATGCACGGCCTCAGGCTCGGCCCCGATGGCAGGATCTGGTGGACCATCGGAGACAAGGGGCTGAACGTGACCACGAAGGACGGGCGAAGGTTCGTCTACCCCCACCAGGGTGCGGTGATGCGCTGCGAGCCCGACGGGTCGGGATTCGAGGTCTTCGCCCACGGACTCCGCAACATCCAGGAGATCGCGTTCAACGAGCACGGCGAGGTGTTCGGGGTCGACAACGACGGTGACGCGCCGAGGGAACGTGAACGCACGGTCTACATCCTCGACGGTTCCGACTCGGGCTGGCGCAACCAGCACCAGTACCAGAAGTCGGCCAGCCGCTGGCTGAAGGAGAACATGTGGATGCCGCAGGGGCAGCCGGATCAGCCCCTGTTCATCACCCCTCCCATCGCCAACTACTCCGACGGACCGGCGGGTTTCCTCCGCGAGCCGGGACACGCGCTCGACGGCACGTTGCAGGGGCATTACCTGCTGAACCAGTTCCCCAAGGGCAGGATGGACGCCTTCCGGCTCGTGCCGGACCGCGACGCATTCCGGATGGAGGATGTCCGTGCGGTCTCTTCAGGCATCATGGGCATCGGCCTCAGCTGGGCTCCCGATGGTCGAGCCTACTTCGCCGACTGGGCCGGCGGCTATCCGCTGGACGAAAAGGGCGCCGTATGGCGCTTCGACGTCGCATCGAAGGTGGACACGACCTCCGCGGAATGGCTGGCCCGCCCCCTTTCGCAGCCGGTGCCTGCCGAAGTCTGCCTCGGCATGCTGGGTCACCGCGATCAGCGTGTCCGCATCAACGCCTCGATCAGGCTCGCCCGTGCCTCCGCATGGGACGGGCTTCTCAAGGTCGCCAAGGACGATTCGGCCCCCGTCCTGGCCCGCATCCATGCCATCTGGGGATGGGGCATGGGGTTAAGGCAGGGCAAGGTTCAGCATGCGGAGGGCATCGCCCTGCTTAACTCTAAGGACGACGAGGTAAAAGCGCAGGCGCTCAAGGTTCTCGGAGAGGCCAAGTCTCCCGATGCCGCGCTCAGGCAGGCCCTCCTGGCCCAGCTGGGCTCCGCGTCGATCAGGGTGAGGATGCAGGCCGCGCTCGCCTTGGGACGCACCGGCGGCTCCGCCCGCATCGGCGACTTCGTCCGCGACGCCGACGGCGACTTCGAGATGCCCTGGCTCCGTCACTGCCTGGTCACGGGCATCGCCGCATGCGTCACGGAGGACGAGCTGATCGCGGCTTGCGTGGCCTCCGACGAGCACATCGCCGACTTCGCCGTGCTTGCCCTCGCGCGGCGTCGTTCCGCGAAGCTTGCGCAGGCCCTCGGCAGCCCTCACGACTCCGTCGTCAACGAGGCCGCCCGGGCCATTCATGACGACGAAGGCGTGCCGTCCGCCCTGCCCGCCCTCGCCGCATCGCTCGACCGTCATGTGCTGCCCGCTCAGGCCATGCGACGCGCCGTCAACGCCTGCCTGCGTCTTGGCACCCCGGAGGACGCGCTCCGTCTCGTTCGCCGTCTCCGCGGCGCGCAGGACTCCGCCCAGCTCACCGACGTCCTCGAGTGCATGCTGGCCTTCGACGCCCCGCCCCGTCTCGACCGCGTGGACGGCGTCGCACGTTCCTTCTCGGCCCGTGACCGGCAGGCGGTTTCCAAGGCCTTGGCGGGCGCCAGGGAGGTCCTGCTGGGGCAGAACAAGCCGGACCTGCGGGTGCTGGCCTTCAGCGTGCTCCTGAGGCACGGCATCGATGTCCCCGCTCCCGCCCTGGTGGGCTTCGCCAAGGACAAGACGGCCCCTGCCGGCGTCCGTGCCGACGCAATCCGCATGCTTGCCGCCAAGGATCCTGCACAGGCCGTCAAATCGGCCTCCGACGCCTGCGCCGACGGCAATCCTTCCGAGCTGCGCATCGACGCATTCGAAATCCTTGTCGGCACCGACCCGTCGTCCGCATTTACCGTGGGTCAGTCCATCATGAGGTCGCGCGGTGCAAAGCCCGCGGAAAAGCAGGCCGTGATCCGGGCTTCCGCGGTTTCAGCCGCTCCCGAAGCGCGTCTCATCTTCAACGCCGCGGTGGACTCGCTGCTCTTGGGCAAACTTGACGCCGCCCTGAGGCTGGAGGTCATCGCAGCGGCCAGGGCCGCCTCCGACCAGGCCCTCAGGGCGCGCGTCGATTCATACCTCGAGAAGGATTCCGGACCCAGGACGAGCGATGGCATGCCCTACGCCGCCCTTGCGGACGGCGGGGATTCCGCTCGTGGCAAACGCGTGGTCAACGAACACCTGAACGCCAACTGCACCGGATGCCACCGCGTTGAATCCGATGAAGGCAGCGAGGTCGGCCCCAAGCTTCGCGGTCTCACGGTCACGAAGGAAAGGACGGAGCTGGTGGAGTCCCTGGTCGCGCCCTCGGCCAAGATCTCCCCCGGTTTCGGCGTCGCCACCTACACGCTGAAGGACGGTTCAGTCGTCTCAGGCGCACCTTTGCAGGAGAACGCGACGAAGGTGGTGGTGCGCCTGCCGGAAGGCGGGGAGCGCTCATTCGCCAGATCCGACGTGGTTTCCTCCACCCCGGCCGTATCCGTCATGCCCCCGATGCTCGGCATCCTCACGCATGAGGAGATACGCGACGTCGTGGCCTACCTTTCGACGCTGAAGCCCCGCAGCACCAAGAAGAAATGAACGTACGCAGCGGATGGCACGCGTTCGCCACCCTGGTGCTGGCTCTCTTGGGCGGCCCGCTCACGGGCCAGGAAAGCATGACCGCGCTCTGGCAGCGTCAGTTTGACGCCTGGGGGCGCCACGCGCCGGTGACAAGGTTGGAGGAGCCGCACTGGTCGCCATCGGGAGACCGGCTCTGCTATCGGGATCCCGTCCGTAATGGCTCCTGGGTGCTGGTCGACTGCCTGACGGGCAAGATGGGCCCCGCCTTCGACTCCGCACAGGTGGCTGAGAAGCTGACCCAGCTCGCCGGCAGCAAGGCGTCGCCCGGCAAACTTCCCTTCCGTCGCGTGCTCCCGAGGGATGACGGCGGATTCGCGCTTCAGTCCGACAGCAAGGAGTGGCTGCTGGGGGCGGATGGAAAACTGACGGAATCCGCCGGACCGAAGACGCCGATCCGGTCCGTCCGGCTGCCCCAATCCCCCGGCAGGTTCGCCGGAAAGGGAGTCGAGGGCCCGAAGGCGCCGCATGGCGACGTGAAGGTGGAGCTCAAGGACGGCGAGGTTCATGTCTCTACGGGCAAGGACGGCCCTGTGATCAGGCCGAAGGTGCCGGCGGAGCCGGGATTTGCTTTCGTGGCGCCAATCGTCTGGTCTCCGAATGGCGCCCACTTCGCCGTCTGGCGTGAACGCAAGGTGGCCGTTCGTCAGTATCGGGTCACCGATTCCGTCAAGGGCGAGTCCAAGGACATCAACTACGACAAGCCCGGCGACGACCGGACGGAACGTGTCGCCTGGGTGTTCGACACGCGGGGCGGCGCATCCCGCTGCCCGTCCGAGGTGCTGCCCAAGGCCTATTCCACCGACCGGCTGGACTGGACTTCGGACGGGACCCGCCTTCGCACCGAGTACGTCGCGCGCGGATTCACCGGCCATGGGATCATCGAGCACGACGTGCGTTCCGGGCGCTGGCGGAGGCTGCTGACCGAGAGCTCCGACAAGTTTGTCTACACCTTCGGTTCGCGGTACCGCTACGACCTTTCGGACGAACGGACGCTCTGGGCCTCCGAGAGGAGCGGCTGGAACCACCTCTACGCGGTCGAACTTAAGGAAGGCGGGGTCGCAAGACCGATCACGTCCGGCGAATGGGTCCTGAAGCAGGTGCAGCTGGTCGATGCCGAACGCTCCGAGGTGTTTTTCACGGCGGTCGGGCGCGTCAGCGGAGAGAACCCCTACCATCATCATTTCTGCCGGACCCGGTTTGAGGACGGCAAGATCGTCGACCTCACGCCGGGCGATGCGAACCACGAGGTGATCCTGTCGCCCGACCGACGCACGCTCATCGACATCGCCTCGCGCGTCGACCGGCCCCCGTCCTTCACCCTGCGCAGGACCACGGACGGCGGCGCCGTCGCGCTGCTTCATCGAGGTGACACGCGTGCGCTCGAGGCCTCCGGCTGGACGCCGACCGTGCCCTTCGTCGCCAAGGATCGCGACGGCAGGTTCGACATCTGGGGCGTGGTCACACGCCCCCACCCCTTCGATCCCAGCAAGAAATACCCCGTCATCGAGAACATCTACGCCGGACCCCACGGATCCTTCGCCCCCAGGTCGTTCAACTGGTGGCACCGCAACCACCGCGAACTCTCCATGCTCGGCTTCTACGTCGTGCAGATGGACGGACGCGGCACGAATCACCGAGGAAGGGAGTTCCATCAGCAGAGCTGGCGAAACCTCAGGGACGGGGGCTTCCCCGACCGCATCGCCTGGATGAAGGCCTTGGCCAGGCAGGAACCGAACATGGACCTCGCCCGAGCCGGCATCTTCGGAGGATCGGCCGGCGGCCAGAACACCGCCCACGCCCTCCTTCTGCATGGCGACTTCTACAGGGCCGGCGCCGCCGACTGCGGGTGCTACGACAACCGCGTGGACAAGCTCTGGTGGAACGAGCAATGGCTCGGATGGCCGGTCGGCCCCTGGTACGCCGAGAACTCCTGCGCCACCTACGCCTCCCGCCTGAAAGGACGCCTCCTCATGACCGTGGGCGAGTCCGACACCAACGTCGACGTGAAGTGCAGCTACGACTTCCGCGACGCCCTTCTCGCCTCCGGCAAGAAGGACCTGATCGAATTCCATGTCGTGCCGGGCGCCAACCACGGGGCCGGCGAGTCGGGCCCCATGCGCGAGCTGCGGGCGCGCTTCTTCCAGTCCGCCCTCGGCGGCCCCCTTCCCCGATGAAATCCTCCGAGCCTTCGGCCGGGCTGATCGTGGTGCGCGTCGCCACCGTCGGCCAGCTCTTCAACACCATGGACCCTTCGCCGTTCCACGAACGCGACCTCGACCATGACGCCGAGGAGTTCATCGTCTCCTCCGCGCGCGAGTGCGACGCCGACGCCACCCTCAGGCTGCGTGTCGAGCTCACCGAGGAGCCGCCGGCGGACGCCGCCGAAACCCTTAGGAAGTCCCTGTCCAACTACTTCCGATACCGCGAGGAGACCTCCCGCCGTGAACTGCACGAACTGCTCAGGGAAGGTAGGTTCTCGCTGCTTGCGGCGCTGGCGTTCCTGGCCTGCGTCCTGACCCTGCGTTCCTTCCTGCCGCAGGGAACCGGATGGGCCGAGCTCGTCCGTGAAGGCCTCCTTATCGGCGGCTGGGTTGCCCTATGGAAGCCCCTGGACATTCACCTCTACCGTTGGTGGCCGGTTCGCCGTCAGATGCGCCTTTACCGCCGACTTTCCGCCTGTCCGGTGGAGGTCGCCCGGAGCTGACCCGGCTTCTTACGACTTTTTTACGATGGGTTGTTGACACGGGGGCAACCCCTACCAACGAAAACCCTTTCAGCATGCTGAATTTCGCGAGCCAGTGCTTAGACCAGACCAAGGCTCTCCTGAAACTTAACCTGCCCTCCCTTTCCGCCGACGGGGGTGTCAATCCCATCGAAGGGGAGGTCTCCCGCGCCGATGAACCCGGTCATGTCGCGCTCGCCATCGGGGAGTATTTCCGGGCGACCGGAGACACCACGCTCGATCGGGTGAATCTGGTCGAGGTGGCGGCCCGTTCGATCACCTTCCAGGTCCGGACCAGCAAGGGCTCCGACAACGGCATGGCCTTCGCCTGCCTCGGGCTGCTCGCCTTCGGCCCCACCCGGGAGCGCAACCCGGTCTGGGAGCGCCTTGACGAGGGCACCCGCAAGCTGATCGACGAACGCCTCTCCGTGGAGCTCGATCACCACGACCACGTGCAGGCCTTCGACGTCGCCAAGGCCGTCTGCCGTCACTCTTTCGGGCTCTCGAAGCAGGACACCACCGGAGCCCTCGTGGACCGCTTCGTCGAGCGCGCGACGGCCGCCTCCACCAACGGCTTCCACGACGAGGCGTCCAAGGCCTCGTCCCCCGGCAACTTCGGGGGCGCCTTCGACCTGTACGGCGTGGTCTCCCTGATCTTCATCCGCCAGGCGCTGCAGCTGCACGCCAACATCCAGCTCCGCGACTCCAAGCTGCCCAAGCTCCGGACCCTCTACGAGAAGTACCTCCGCGTGATCGGGGACATGGTCCGCGAGGACGGTCTCGGCTGGTGCTACGGACGCGGCATCGGCGCCTACGGCCAGATGCACTGCATCACCATCATGCTCCAGGCCCTGCGTGACCGCTGGGTCACCGCCGCGCAGGAGCCCGCCATGCGCGACCAGGTCCGCCGGCTCTACACCAACTTCTTCACCACCTTCTTCGACGCCGAGCACGGGGTCATCGTCGTCCGCGACCACGAGCGGGACACCATACCCGGCCACACGACCCGGATGGCGAACTTCGACGCCGCCCGCTACCTCTCGCAGTGGTCCCGTCTGGCCAAGACCGTCGGCGGAGGCATGGACCCCGTTCCCTCGGCCTCCAAGCTCCCGGTCTGCCGCCTGCACCTCTTCGACCGTTCCCCGCGCAAGGAGCAGGGCGTGCTCATCTATCAGGATCCGGTGAGCGGCCTGCACCTCACCCTCCCCCTGGTGACGTCCGGAAGCCACCGCTTCTCCGACTCGCTCGCCTTCCCGCACATGCCGGGCGTCTTCGACTGGCCCTCCAACCAGCGCACCCCGGCGTTCATCCCCGAGTACACCATCGGGGGCCGCGCGTACACCCCCTCCTACTACGCCAAATCCGCGCAGGTGGCGATGACCTCGCGGCAGGGGACCTACGTCTTCCGTTACGAGCAGCCCGACCTCATCACCGTCGACGAGGTCCTGTCGCAGGGCGTCGCCTCCCTCAAGGTCGAATGGGAGTTTTCGCCCGGACGCGTCGCTGGACGGTTCACGCTCACGCCCAAGGCCACCGCGATTCTTGATGACTTCCGGCTCGTGCTGCCCATCGCCACCACCCACTCGCGCATGACGCCCGGCAACGCGCTCGTGCTCGGCGCCGAATCGCACCGGTGCGAGGTCGTCCGTGACGACTTCGGCGCCTCATGGCGCGACACCAAGGTCGTCAGCGACGACCCCCGCCATCGCACCTGCTGGGGCAAAGTTCACTACTATCAGGTATTAGAGAGGGACCACCCCATGTCCCTCCGCGCGGGCCAGTCCTACGTCTTCGAAATCGCCTACCAGCCTGACGTCAGGCGCGGCCTGCACTGACCCCTACGGGGTTGTCACCCCGCGCCTTTACGACCAGACTGCCCAAGGTCCGCCATGCCAGGGTCATTCTACATAACCACCGCCATCGACTACGCCAACGGCGCGCCGCACCTCGGCCATGCGTACGAGAAGGTGCTGGCCGACGTGATCGCGCGTCACGCCAGGATGTCGGGGCGGCGCGTCCACTTTCTCACCGGGCTCGACGAGCACGGACAGAAGGTGCAGCAGACCGCCCAGAAGCGCGGCATCGCCCCGCAGCAGCTCGTCGACGAGGTCGCGACGGTCTTCCGCGAGATGCTGGGCCGGCTCTCCATCTCGAACGACGACTACATCCGCACCACCGAACCGCGGCACCGGAAGGTCGTGCAGGACTTCCTGCAGCGTCTGCATGCGGACGGGCTGATCTTCAAGGACACCAAGAGCGGCTGGTATTCGGTCCGACAGGAGCAGTTCCTTTCGGACAAGGATCGCGACGAGAAGGGCGAGTGGCCCGAAATCTACGGCGAGGTAACCCAGACGACCGAGGAGAACTACTACTTCCGCCTGTCGCAGTTCCAGCCCTGGCTGATCGAGCACATCCGCGCCAACCCCGACTTCATCCTGCCGCGCTTCCGCCAGAACCAGGTTCTCGAATTCCTGAAGCAGCCGATGAACGACCTCTGCATCTCGAGGCCCAAGTCCCGCCTGACCTGGGGCATCGAGCTGCCCTTCGACACCGACTTCGTCACCTACGTCTGGTTCGACGCCCTCACCAACTACTATTCCGCGGTGGTCGACAAGGGCCTCTGGCCGGCCGACCTGCACGTCATCGGCAAGGACATCCTGTCGCCCCCGCACGCCGTCTACTGGCCCTGCATGCTCAAGGCCCTCGGCATCGAGCCGCCCCGCCGGCTGCTCGTTCACGGGTGGTGGACGATCGACAACAAGAAGGCCTCGAAGAGCGACGGCAACGCCACCGACAGCCTGTCCTTCGCCCGCACCCACGGCGCCGACGCGTTCCGCTACTACCTTTCCCGCGAGATGGTGGTCGGGCAGGACGCCGACTTCGCCGAGAAGACCTTCAACGCCCGCTACAAGGCGGACCTGAGCAACAGCCTGGGGAATCTCGTGAACCGGTTGCTCAACATGGTCGGACGCAACTGCGCCGGAACCGTGCCCGCTCCGGCGGCCGATGAGGAGGCGGAGCGTTCGGTGCGCGCCCTCTGGGCGCAGACGCGCAAGGCGTATGACGAGGCGTTCGCGGAGCATCAGGTCAGCCACGCCCTCGACGCGCTCTGGACCTTCATCAACGCCCTGAACGCCTACATCGAGACGCGGGCGCCCTGGAAGTTGGCGAAGTCGTCCGATCCCGCCGATCGCGCCCGCCTTGACTCCTGCCTGGCCCACGTCTCCGAAGGGCTGCGTCTCGTCGGTACGGCGCTCCTCCCGGTCATGCCCGGATCCGCCGCGACGATGCTGGAGCACATCGGTCAGCCGGTGCCCGATGGCTTCACGGCCTTCGACTGGTCGGCCGCCGGCAGCGGCGTCAAGGTCGCCGAGAAGTGCATCCTGTTCCCCCAGATCGAGCCGCCCGCGCCCCCCGCGCCCTGAGACCATGACCCAGACCGCAGCCTTCATGGGACAGTTGGAAAGCGCCGAGGCGCAGCGTGGCGGCGATGGCTGGGTCAGCTGGTCGTTCCCCGTGCCGTCGCTCGACCCCCTCGCCGTGCTCGAGACGATCGACCCCTCGGGACCCCGCGGCTACTTCGAGAACCCCTCGCGCAATCGCTCCCACGCCGCCGGCGAGCCACTCGCCATCTGGCGCGGCAAGGGTGAACGACGCTTCCTTGAGGCGGACCGCTGGCTTCGGGACCTCAACGCCCGCCTGACCAGCGTGGGACCCGCGCCCCGGCTGATCGCCACCTTCCCCTTCTACCCCGGCGAAGCCCGGGAGGGACACGACTCGGTGCTGTTTCTGCCCGCATGGCAGGTCGTCTCCGAGGAGGGTCGCACCACCGTGACCCTGGCCGAGCCGGCCGGACCCGGCTGCGCCGAACGCCTTGCGGCCCGCGCGGAATCCTTCCTGCGGTTCAGCTACAAGCCGCGTACCGCCACCGCCCGCCCCTCCGGGGCCACCGTGCTCTCGGAGGTCGGCGGCCGCTGGTTCCCCTCCGCCGTCGGGCGCGCCACCGAACTCATCCGCGAGGGGGCCTTCGAGAAGATCGTGCTCACGCGCGCCTTCGAGTGGCGCCGCAGCGACCCCTTCGACATCTACGCCACCCTGCATCGGCTCCGCCGGGCCAACCCCGCATGCCACACCTTCCTCGTCGACGAGGAGGACGGCGCCCTGGTGGGGGCCACGCCGGAGACGCTGCTCTCGCTCTTCGACGGCGAGGTGAGGACGGAATCCGTGGCCGGCACGACCCGTCGCGGCGAATCGCCGGCCGAGGATGCCAGTCTCGCGGAAGCCCTGCTCGCCAGCGACAAGGACCGGCGCGAGCATGACGCCGTCACGCAGTCGATCCTCCGCCGCCTTGGGATGGTCGGCGTGCTTGCGGCCACGCGCCGCGACGCCGAACTCCTTCGGCTCGGGAACGTGATGCACCTGCGCACCCCCATCGTCGGCAGGATGCCCGCGGACCGCAGGTTCCTGGAGGTCGCCGGCGAACTCCACCCGACCCCTGCGGTGGGGGGCAAGCCCCGGGCCCTCGCCCTTCCCTTCATACCCGGCTTCGAGCCCCACGACCGCGGTCTCTACACCGGAGCCGTCGGCTGGGTCGCGTCCGACGGCAGAAGCGGCAAGCTCTTCGTGGCCCTGCGCTGCGCCAGACTGAACGGCGACCGTGCGCGCGCCTTCGCCGGTGCCGGCATCGTCGCGGGTTCAGATCCGGACGCCGAGGCGGCCGAGACCGAGATGAAGCTGCGCACGATCCTCGACGCCCTGACCTGAAATGGTCGTCGTGGTGCAGCGCGTCCTGCGGGCCTCGGTTTCACTGAAGGGGGATCCCGCCTCCGCCCGGTCCATCGGCCGGGGCTTTGCGCTGCTGGTCGGCGTGGCCGCGGGCGACGGGGAAGAGGATGCCCGTCGCATGGCCGCGCAGGTGGCCAGGGTCCGGCTGATGGACGGGCCTGACGGCAGGATGGGGCTCTGCCTGAAGGATGCCGGCGCGGAGGTGCTCGCCGTCAGCCAGTTCACCCTCCTGGCGGATTTCTCCAAGGGTGCGCGTCCCTCCTTTCACAAGGCCGCGAAAGCCGAGGAGGCCCGCCCGATCTTCGAGCTCTTCGTCCGGCTACTGGGAGAGGCGGTCGGTCGCGAGGTGGGCACCGGTTTCTTCGGAGAGGACATGGAGGTCGCCATCGTCAACGACGGGCCGGTCACGGTCGTGCTTTACTAAGGCGCTCCCCTCCCCTACCCATCTCCGCAATGCTCTCCGTGCGCATCATACCCTGCCTCGACGTCCATGCGGGACGCGTGGTGAAGGGCGTGAAGTTCGAGGAGCTGCGCGACGCCGGGGATCCCGTGGCGGTCGCGGCCGCCTATGAGCAGCAGGGCGCGGACGAGCTGGTCTTCCTGGACATCACCGCCTCCAGCGACGGCCGCCGGACCATGGTCGACGTCGTCGAGCGCACCGCCGACCAGGTGTTCATGCCGCTGACCGTCGGCGGCGGGCTCCGCTCGGTGGAGGACATCCGCACGATGCTCAACGCAGGCGCCGACAAGGTTTCGCTCAACACTTCCGCCATCAAGGACCCTTCGCTCGTCAAGGAGTCGGCCCGCAAGTTCGGCAGCCAGTGCATCGTCGTGGCCATCGACGCCAAGCGCGCCGGAGACGGCAAATGGGAGGTCTACACCCACGGCGGCCGCAACCCCACGGGACTGGACGCCGTGGAATGGGCGCGCAGGGTCGCTTCGCTGGGGTCCGGCGAGATCCTGCTCACCAGCATGGACCGCGACGGAACCGCTTCCGGCTATGACATCCCCCTGAACCTGGCCGTGTCCTCCTCCGTGGAGATCCCGGTCATCGCCTCCGGCGGGGCGGGTAACCTTGACCATCTGGCCGAGGTGCTCAAGGACGGCGGCGCCAGCGCGGTTCTTGCCGCGAGCATCTTCCACGTCGGCACCTACACCGTCAGGCAGGCCAAGGAACGGCTGAGCCAGGCCGGACTGCCCGTACGACTCTGACGCCTCAGGGGGCGGGGACGGCCTTGGGCATCACCAGGACCTTGTCCACCCGGTGACCGTCCATGTCCATGACCTCGAAGACGTGGCCCAGCGCCTCGACGCGGTCCCCTTCCTGCGGAAGCCGGCCCAGGGATCGCATGAGGAACCCGGCGACCACCGTGA
>JBJTIX010000256.1:0-19669 GCA_046095205.1 Opitutia bacterium | reverse complement strand
CAGCGCGCCTCCGCGGGCGGCCAGGAAGGCGGGCTCACCCCGTGCGGGAGTCCCGCGCATCGCCCAGTAGCCGCGCAGGGCCCGCATGGCGGCCTCGCCGGCGGGCACGTCGCGCTCCTTGGAGCCCTTACCCGTCACGCGCACGACGCCGGAGGCGAGGTCGACGTCTCCGCCCCGCAGCCCGCAGAGTTCCGACACGCGCAGACCGGCTCCGTAGAGCATCTCGAGGATCGCCTGGTCCCGGGCGGCCTCGAGGGCGGCGGCGGGCGTGGCCGGATCGGCCGAGGTCTCCAGCAGCAGCTCGGCCTGCGTCTCCGTGAGGAACTTGGGCAGGGCCTTCGGCAGCTTGGGCAGCACGAGCCCGGCCGCCGGAGTGGCGTCGATGCCTCCGCGTTCGCGCAGGTCGGACAGGAAGGCGCGCACGGCCGAGACCTGGTTGTGGACCGACCGACGTTCATGGGTCGACTGACGCTCGATGACGAAGTCGCGGAGATCGCGCGGCGTGAGCCGCGACCAGTCGCCGTCCCACCCGCCGTCGGAATCCTTCCATCGCGCGAAACCCTTGAGCGACCGGCCGTAGGTCGCGCAGGTGCGCGGAGAGAGCCTCCGGGCCTCCCGCTGCCTCGCCAGGAAGTCCTCGACGGCGGCCCGACCGGGCCATTCCGCGCCCTCACCTCGCTGAGGCTGGGGGCGCCGCTTCCTCACTGGGGCTTGCGACCGTGCTCGGCGCGCACGGTGATGCCGATGCCGCCGCGCACGCCGAAGGCTCCGGTCACCTCGCACCAGACGGGATCCAGCGCCGCGACCAGGTCGTCCAGGATGCGATTGGTGAGGTGCTCGTGGAAGACCCCCTGCTGGCGATAACTCCAGAAGTAGAGCTGGAGGGACTTCGACTCCACGATGCGCGGACCAGGCACGTAGCGGATGGTGATCCGGGCGAAGTCAGGCTGGCCGGTGGCGGGGCAGAGGCAGGTGAACTCCTCGGTGCTCAGCTCGACGGTGTAATTGCGGCCCGCGTTGCGGTTCGGAAACGTCTCCAGCGTCTGCTGGGGCCGGTTCTGCGTGTTGCCGAGATGGGAGAGGCCCTGGAGGTCCTGCGGCTGGGTCGACATGACCACAAGGGAACCGGACAAAGGTGGCGGCGCAAGCGGAGAACCGGGGGAGGAACCTGCTTGCCACCCGGCCCCGGCGGGCTTGCCTCACTTCCACCGCCGAATGGAGCCAAGGCCCATCGCCATCCTCGGGGCCTCGGGCTCCATCGGCACGACCACCCTGGCCGTGGCCCGGGCCCATCCGGGACTGGTCCGCGTCGCCTCGATGGCCTCCCACCGCAAGTGGCGCGAACTGGTCGCGCCGGCGGCGGAATTCGGGGTGAATACCCTCGCCTTCGGCGATCCGGCGGCGGCGCAGGAGGCCCGGGCGTCCGGAGCCTTCGCGGCCGGCACCCGCATCCTTGCCGGAACCGAAGGCCTGACCGAGGCCGCCTGCCTGCCCGAGGTGCGCACGGTGGTCTCCGCCGTCGTCGGCACCGCCGGGCTCTCCCCCACCCTCGCCGCGCTCCGCGCCGGCAAGGACGTCGCGCTCGCCAGCAAGGAGCTCCTCGTGCTGGCCGGACGCTTCGTCACGGAAGCCGCGGCGAAGGGCGGCGGACGCCTGCTGCCCGTCGACAGCGAGCACAACGCCCTGCACCAGCTCCTGCGCAACCGCCCGCGCGAGGAGGTGTCACGCCTCGTGCTGACCGCCTCGGGCGGCGCCTTCCGCGACACGCCCGTCGAAAAGCTGAAGGACGTGACGCCCGAGCAGGCGCTGCGTCATCCTAACTGGAGCATGGGCCCGAAGGTCACGATCGACTCCGCGACGATGGCGAACAAGGGGCTCGAGATCGTGGAGGCCACCTGGCTCTTCGGCGTCGCCCAGGACCGCGTCGACGTCGTCGTGCACCCCCAGAGCGTGATCCACGCCAGCGTCACCCTCTCCGACGGAAGCATGCAGGCCCTGCTCTCGCCCCCCTCGATGGCCTTCCCCATCCAGGACTGCCTCCTGCAGCCGCGGCGGCCCGCCTGCCCCGCCCCGGGGCTCGACCTGACCGCCGCCCATTCGCTCACGATGGCGCCGCCCGACCCCCGGCGCTACCCCTGCCTGGGCGTCGCCCGCGCCGCCGCGGCCGCCGGGGCCTGCGCGCCCGCCGCCTTCAACGCGGCGAACGAGGTGGCGGTCGAGGCCTTCATGTCCGGACGCCTGCGCTTCACCGGCATCGCGGAAGTGGCCGGCCGCACGATGGAAAGGGGCTGGACGAAGGAACCCGGCTCGCTGGATGATGTGCTCGCGGCCGACGCCGAGGCCAGGCGCCTCGCGCAGGACCACTCGGCGGCGCTCCGCATCTGAATTCCATGGACACCCTTTCCGTCAGCGACCTGCTCAGTTCCATCTGGGGCATCACCCTCGTGGCCATCTTCTTCGGCGGCTCGATCTTCGTCCACGAGCTGGGCCACTTCCTGGCCGCGCGCCGCCGCGGTCTCAAGGTCGAGCGCTTCTCCATCGGCTTCGGACCCAAGATCCTCGGCTGGACGGACAAGGACGGGGTCGACTACCGCATCTCGCTCATCCCCCTCGGCGGCTACGTGGCGCTGCCCCAGCTGGCCGAGATGGAGGGCATCGAGGGCGCCTCGGCCGAGGGCGCCGAGGCCCTGCCCCGCATCTCCTACGCCGACAAGATGATCGTCTCGGTGATGGGGGCGGTCTTCAACGTCATCTTCGCCTTCGTCCTCGCCTGCATCCTCTGGTTCACCGGCACGCCCGTGGCCGAGGGGTCCCGCACCACCGAGGTCGGCTACGTGCCCGAGACTGTGGTCACGGGCGCCGGGCACCTCGCCGAACTCGGCCTGGGTCGCACCGAGCCCGGACCCGCCTTCGCGGCCGGCATCAAGCCCGGCGACGTCATCCTCGAGGTCGACGGCCAGAAAGTCGGCTCCTTCAACCAGGTCCAGGAGGCCATCATGCTCGGCAACCGCAAGGATGCGGCGGGCCAGCCCGTGGCCACGCTCACGCTGGCGCCCGGCCCCACGGATTCCGTCCCGCGGCAGGTCGAGGTGCGCCCCGCCCGCGCCGAACTCAACCGGCGCAGCGGCGACGCGGTTCGCATCATCGGCGTCCAGCCCGCGGCCCGGGTCGTGGTGGGCGACCCCGCCCCCGGCTCGCCCGCGGCCAAGGCCGGCCTGCGCAGGGGCGACCGCGTGCTCTCCGTCGACGGGAAGCGCGTGGGCAACTTCGCCGAGTTCCGCGAACTGCTGCGCAAGGGCGGCGCCTCCGCGCGTCGCATGGAGATCGAGCGGGCCGCCGGCGAGTCCGTCGAGAAGCTCACCGTCGAGGTCACGCCCCTCTCCGCCCCGACCGTCAATCCGGTCGGGCTGCTCGAATACCGGGACGGCGACGTGACGCGGACGATCGTGCTGGTGCCCTCCACCCGCGACATCGTCACGCCGGCCGGCGAGTCCCCGCGCGACCGGCTGATGGTGCTCGGCGTGTCGCCGGAAAGCCCCGCCCTCTCCGAGACCCTCCGCATCGGCACGGCCATCGACAAGGTGGACGCCGGCGAACTGAGCGCGGTGCGCTCCCTCGGCGACATGGAGAAGGCCGCCGGCGCGACGACGCGCGACATGACCGTCTTCTGGACGCGGGCCGACGGCGAGACCGGCCACCTGGTCCTGCGCGACGCGCGCTTCCGCCGCCCGGCCCCGGTCGAGCACGCCCAGATCGGCGCACCCTTCCTGTCCCGCACCGAGCTGGCGCACCTCGCCCCCTGGGAGACCTGCGCCAACATCATCGCCTCGACCCTGCGGACGCTCCAGCGCCTCTTCGACCGCGACTCCGACATCGAGGTCAAGCAGCTCGCGTCCGTCATCTCGATCTCGAAGACCTACTACAACCTCTCCGAGGACATCCGCCGCGTGATCTGGTTCACGGTGCTGATCAACCTCAACCTGGCGGTGCTCAACCTCCTCCCGATCCCGGTGCTCGACGGCGGCCACATGCTCATCGCGACCATCCAGCGCCTCACGGGCGACGCGATCGGCGGCAAGGTCATCGTCTTCCTGCAGTACGCCTTCATGGCGCTCCTGCTGGGCTTCATGGGCTACGTGATGCTCCACGACGTGCGCCGGTGCTCCGGCGACAGCGAACAGCAGCTGAAGCAGCAGCTCCTGGAACGCCACGTGTACCGTCCGGCCGAATTCGCGACCCGCAAGTAGGCGGGGCGCGGTTTTCGTCTCGTCCGGCGGAACCGGAGGGCCAAGATGGCGGTCAACACGCCATGGACCCCCAAGCGACCCCCCGCTCCCGCCGCTCCTTCCTCGCCGGATTCGGATCCGCCTTCGCCGCGCTCGGCCTCTCCCCCGCCCTCGCCGCGGCCGACGCCGCCAAGGCCGCCGAGAAGGCGCTGCCGCGCAAGAAGATCACCGACCCGTACGTCTACAAGTTCTCCATCGGGAAGTTCGAGGCCTGGTCGATCAGCGACGGCTGGGGCACCTTCAAGGAGGGCGTGACGAAGAAGATGTGGCCGCCCGCCGATCGTCCGCAGATGCAGGAGGTCATGCGTTCGCGCGGCGAGCGTCCCGACGACATGACGCTCTACATCAACATCCTCCTGCTGCGGAAGGACAAGGAGGTCATCCTCATCGACGCCGGCTTCGGCAACGTGGAGCGCGACTCCTGGGGCTGGCTCGGTCAGGCGATGGCCTCGCCCGAGGTCGGCATCCGGCCCGAGCAGGTGACGCACGCCCTGCTCAGCCACTCGCACATCGACCACATCGGCGGGTTCGCCCAGAACGGCCGCATCCTCTTCCCCAACGCCGCGCTGCACGTGCTGCAGTCAGAGGTCGACTTCTGGCGGGGCAAGGAGCCCGACTTCTCGAAGTCGCACCGCACCGACAACATCCAGCAGATGATCAAGAACGTGCGGACCTCGTTCGACACCCTCCAGCCCAACCTGGTGCTGCACAAGGACGGTGACCAGATCCTCGACGGCGCCATCACGATCCTCAGCGCCCCGGGCCACACCGACGGACACGCCATCTACCGCATCAAGTCCGACGGGCAGTCCCTGCTGCACCTCTCCGACCTCGCCCACAACCACGTCCTGATGTTCGAGGACCCGGCCTGGTTCATCGACTTCGACCACGTGCCGGAGCAGTCCATCGCGACCCGCCGCAAGGTCTTCGCCGAGATCGCCGCCACCCGGGAGCGGGCCTACGGCTTCCACCTGCCCTGGCCGGGGCTGGGCGTGGTGGCCTCGAACGGCCGCAAGGGCTACCAGTGGCTGCCCGAGGCCTGGCGCTGGGACTTCTGACACCCGTTGACGGGAGCCGCCGTGCCGCTTGATATGTCGGCATGCCAGGCGACTACTGCACCTCCCGGACCCGTGCCGTGCGACGGGCCACCCGCGAGGTGCGGGCGGGCGGCGTCGGCATAGGCGGCGCCAACCCCATCCGGGTGCAGTCGATGACGACCTCGGACACCGAGGACGTGAAGGCGACGCTGGCCCAGTGCGTCAGGCTCGCCGAGGCGGGCTGCGAGATCATCCGCATCACGGCCCCCAACAGGGCCGCCGCGGCCGCGCTCCGGGACATCAGCCGCGGGTTCCGGGCGGCGGGCTTCAGCCAGCCGCTGGTGGCCGACATCCACTTCCTGCCGGTCGCCGCGATGGAGGCCGTCGAGCACGTGGAGAAGGTGCGGGTGAACCCGGGCAACTACGCGGACAAGAAGAAGTTCGCGGTGCGCGAATACACCGACGCTGCCTACGCGGAGGAACTGGAGCGGCTGCACGAGGCGTTCTCGCCGCTGGTGCTGCGCGCGAAGGCGCTCGGGCGCTGCCTCCGCATCGGCACGAACCACGGCTCGCTCTCGGACCGCATCATGAACCGCTAAGGCGACACGCCGCTGGGCATGGTGGAGTCCGCGCTCGAGTTCGTGCGCATCTGCGAATCGCACGGGTTCCGCGAACTGGTGCTCTCGATGAAGGCCTCGAACCCCAAGGTCATGGTGCAGGCCTACCGGCTGGCCGCCGCGCGCATGGGCGAGCTGGGGATGGACTACCCGCTGCACCTCGGCGTCACCGAGGCGGGCGAGGGCGAGGACGCCCGCATCAAGTCGTCGGTGGGCATGGGCGCGCTGCTCGCGGACGGGCTGGGAGACACGGTCCGGGTCTCGCTGACGGAGGACCCCTGGCATGAGATACCCGTCTGCCGCGAGCTGGTCCGCCGCGCCGAGAGGCTCGTGGCCGCCGACGGAAAGGCCTCCGCGCACCCGACCGACCCGGCCGACCCCTTCCAGTTCACGCGCCGCCCGGCACCGACGATCACGCTCCGCTCCGGCTGCCTCGCGGGCGCCGACCATCCGCCCCGCGTGGTGGTGCGTGGCGCGACCGGCCTCGAAGACTGGCGGCAGGCGGTGAAGGAGCTGCTCGAGGCGAACGCCGCGCAGCGCGAGGCGAAGGCCGAGGGGCTGCTGCTCGAGGTCCGCTCCGCCGCGGACCTGCCCGCGCTGGCCTCCGTGCGCAAGGCCCTGGGCCCCACGCTCCCTTCCGTGTGGGCCGAGACCGCGCTGAAGGCGGAGGATTTCGACTTCGCCGGCGAGGGGTCGACGCTGGTCGTGGTGCGGCGCTTCGGCGCCGGCGACGGCGCCGAGCTCGGGCGGTGGATCGGGCGCTGCGCCGCCGCCGGCGCGCGCCTGGCGGTCGACCTCGGCCCGCAGGACGTGGCGCCGCTCGCGGACGCCCTGCGCGGCGCGCCGGAGGGCATGCTCGTCGCCTGCTGCTCGAAGCCCTCCCCGGACATGCACGCGATCGGCACCCATCGGCAGCTCGTGCGGGCCCTGCAGGAGCATTCCGTCGCCGCCCCGCTCTGGATCCGCGCCAACGGCCCGAACGCGACGCTGCTCGACGAGGGCTTCCAGTCGCGGCTGATGGAGGCCTCGATCCTCGTCGGCTCGCTGCTGGTGGACGGCTACGGCGACCTCGTCTCCTGCGAGACGCCCGTCAACGCGGCCAAGTCGCTCTCGCTCGGCTACGACGTGCTGCAAGGCGCGCGAGCCCGCCAGACCAAGACGGAATACGTGGCCTGCCCGAGCTGCGGACGCACGCTCTTCGACATCCAGTCGACCACGCTGAAGATCAAGGAGCGCACCGGCCACCTGAAATCGGTGACCATCGCGGTCATGGGCTGCATCGTGAACGGGCCGGGCGAGATGGCCGACGCGGACTTCGGCTACGTCGGCGGCGCGCCGGGCAAGATCAACCTCTACGTCGGCAAGACGCCCGTGAAGTTCAACATCCCCCAGGAGGAGGCCGTCGACCGGCTCGTCGACCTCATCAAGGAGAGGGGGAAGTGGGAGGAGGCGGGACCGAATCCGGCCTCCAGCCGGCAGGGCTAGGGCCGGGACGGATCTGCACTCATTTTGATGCCGCCACCAACGCCTCGATGAGCGGGGCAGGATCGGGCAGGCCGTGCGGGTGATGGTCGCCGCCCTGCTTGGGAAACAGCAGCACCTTGCCGCCGGCCTGCTTCCAGAACGCGACGACCTTGGCGGCGTTGTCCTCGTAGGGCACGACCTGGTCCGCGGTGCCGTGGCAGGAGATGAGCGTCACGCCGGCCTTGACGGCGGCGGCGAAGCCGGCGTCGGGACGCACGGACTTTTCCTGCGCCGCCGCGTCATCCGCGAATCCGAACTCGGCCTTGTACAGCTTCCAGTCGTTCGCGCTGCCCTTGCCCTTGCGCTCAAGCTGGAAGCCGCCGGGCCAGGAGCGGATGTCGCACACGCCGTTGTCGAGGTAGAGCGCGCTGACCCGGTCGGGATGCAGCCGTGTCCAGGCGTTGACGTAGAGGCCTCCGCGGGAGATGCCCAGCAGCGCAGGCCTCGGCGAGAGGTCGCGCGCGCCGTGGAGCTCGTCGTAAAGCGCCTCCCAGACCTTCATGGATCCGGCGGAGCCGAAGCGGTTGACCTGCCGCACGTAGGCGACGTGCCAGCCCTTCTCCACCAGCCCGTCCTCGAGCGTGCGCAGGTGCCCCGCGAACTCGCCGACCCAGAGCCAGGGCCGGCCCGGGGCCGCCTTTTCGGGAACCTTCAACGTCACGTCGGCGCCGGCGACCTGGAGCTTCTCCACCTTGGCCGCGGCGGGAAGCAGCACGGCGGAAAGAAGCATCAGGCAGAGGAACGCTTTTCGGGGCATGCGGACACCCTACTCCTCCCCGCTCGGCGGGCAAGCGCCGTCAGGCGACTGCTCCTTGCCTCCACGCCCCAAAGCCCCCATCTCTGGAATCCTCACTTTCATGAAACCCGTACTTCTGGTGATCCGTGACGGCTGGGGCGAGAACCACGACGCCCGTCACGACAAGTTCAACGCGATCAAGGTCGCCAGACTGCCGGTCTCGCGCCGCCTCACGAAGGAGTGGCCGCGCACCGAGATCCTCGCGCACGGCCTCGACGTCGGTCTGCCGGTCGGGATCATGGGCAACTCCGAGGTGGGCCACCAGAACATCGGCGCCGGCCGCATCGTCGACCAGGAGATCGTGCGCATCGACAAGGGCCTCACCGATCCGGCGGCCATGCGGCGCATCCCCGCTTTCCGCGGGCTGGTGGACAACGTGAAGGCCACCGGCGGCACGGTCCACCTGATGGGCCTGTGCTCCGAGGCCGGCGTCCACTCCACCCTGCCCCACCTCTACGCCCTGCTCCGCCTGCTCAAGGAGGAGGGCCTCACGAAGGTCTGCGTGCACGCCTTCATGGACGGGCGCGACAGCCCCCCGACCTCCGGCCTCGGCTACCTGCGCCAGCTCGAGGCGGAGCTGGTGAAGATCGGCATAGGCCGGGTGGCCAGCGTGGCCGGGCGGTTCTGGGCGATGGACCGCGACAACCGCTGGGAGCGCGTGAAGACCGCGTACGACGCCCTGACCGGCGCGCCGGCGCCCGAGGCCGAATCGGCCGCCGCGGCGGTGCAGGCCTACTATGACAGGCCGGCCGACTCCAGCACCGTGGGCGACGAGTTCGTGCCCGCGACGCGCGTGAAGGGCGCGCCCTTCATCCAGGACGGCGACTCGGTGCTCTTCTTCAACTTCCGCGGCGACCGCCCGCGCGAGATCACCCGCGCCTTCATCGACCCGGCGTTCAAGGGCTTCGCGCGCGCGAAGCTGCTCAGGCTCTTCTACGCCACGCTCACCAACTACGAGAAGGGCCTCTGCCCCAACGTGGTCTTCGACAAGCCGCCGAAGATGGCGAACATCCTGGGCGACTGGGTCGCGAAGCAGGGCGTCGCCCAGTTCCGCACCGCGGAGACGGAGAAGTTCCCGCACGTGACCTTCTTCTTCAACGACTACCGCGAGGAGCCCTTCCCGGGCGAGGAGCGCGGCATGGCCCAGAGCCCGAAGGAGGTCGCCACCTACGACCAGAAGCCGGAGATGTCCGCCTCGCACGTGACGGAGATGGCGAAGGCCGCCATCCTCTCCGGCAAGTACGGGCTCATCGTGGTGAACTACGCCAATCCCGACATGGTCGGGCACACCGGCTCGCTGGAGGCCGTCTGCAAGGCCTGCGAGGCGGTGGACCAGGGCCTGGGGACGCTGCTCGAGGCGGTGGACCAGGCGGGAGGCAAGGCGCTCGTCACGGCGGACCACGGCAACGCGGACCAGATGTGGGAGCCCGAGGAGAACTCTCCGCACACCCGGCATACGCTCAATCCGGTCGAGGTCGTGCTCTACGGAGCCGGCTGCAAGGGACTCAGGACGCGCCCGACGGGCCGTCTGGCCGACATCGCGCCCACGGTGCTCCAGCTGATGGGGCTGCCGAAGCCGGCCGAGATGACGGGCGAGTCGCTGATCGCCTGACGGGTTTCAGAACCCGGTCGGGAAGGCGATGCCCAGCGAGTCGCCCACGGCCCTGACCATCTCGACCTCGGCGGGCTCGGCCCGGCCGTCGTGCAGCATCGCCACGCCGCAGGCGCGCACGAACTCACGGCGGGCGGGCACGCCGAGACGCAGCAGCGAGGCGAGGGACGCGTCGACGTCGGCCGGTCCGGGCGCGGCGCCCAGCGCCGGGACGCCCACGCCGCGCAGGGAGGCGCAGGCGCGCGCATAGGCGGTCTCCTTGCCGGCCCGGTCCTGGGCGGAGGCGTGGACGAGCGCGGAGAGCACCGTGCCGTAATGTGCGGTCACCGGACCGGCGTCGGCGGAGATGGGCGGGGGCAGCCCGAGATGGCGCCGGAGGGCGGACTGCAGCAGCACCTGGAGGAGCCCGTCCTGCGAAAGCGAGGCCGCCGCGGCCACGTCCGTGCGGATCGTCTCGCGCTGGTCCGCCGAGAGCTGCCGCAGCGTGGGCAGGGCGAGGTCCAGCAGCGGCAGCCGGGTGCCGGGCGGGAGCGCGCGCACGAAGGGCTCGAGCCTTCTGGCCTCGCGTTCGACCTCGCCGCCGGCAAGCCCGGCCACCGACCTGAGCTGACGCTCACGGACCGCGGGATCGCGGGAGAGCATGACCGCGAAGACGACCGCGAGGGAACCGACGAGGTCCGAGGAGGCCTCGACCAGGACGTCGGGCAGCGCGCCCCGGAAGGCGACCGCATCCTGGATCTGGTGCGGGGTCGCGTCCGCGGCGGCAGGCGCGGCCTGCGCGCCGACGCCGGCGAAGCCCGAGGCGACGGCGTCAGCCGCCTCCGGCGCCACGGCCGCCCGCGAGGCCGAAGGCGGCAGACGCAGGTCTCCGCCGGACGCGGGGTCGATGCGCCGAAGGCGCTCCTCGAGCGGCGGGTGGGTGGAGAAGAGCGACTCCAGGAAACCGGGCACCGAAGCGAAGAACATGTGCCGCGCCTCGTCGTCGACCCCGCCCTCGGAGACCGCGGCCCCCTGCGAGGCGATCTTGCGGAAGGCGCCGGCCAGGCCCTGCGGGTTGCGCGTGAACTGGACCGCCGAGGCGTCCGCGAGGAACTCCCGCTGACGGGATACGCAGGCCTGGATGATGCGGGCGAAGAGCATCCCGCCCGCGCCGGCCAGCACGAGCGCCAGCCCGCCGAGCACGATGACGAGGTTGCCGCCCTTCTTGCGGCCGCCGCCGGAGGAGCCCGCCAGGCGCATGCAGATGTAGCCGAGCTTCACTAGGGCGAGCAGGCCGGCCACCGTGCCGATCAGCCGGATGTTGAGCCGCATGTCGCCGTTGCCGATGTGGCTGAACTCGTGGGCGATCACGCCCTGCAGCTCGTCCCGCGTCAGGCTTTCCAGCGCTCCGCGCGTCACGCCCACCGCGGCGTCCTCGGGCGAATTGCCCGCGGCGAAGGCGTTGATGCCCCGGGAACCGTCGATCACGTAGCATTCCGGCACGGGGAGCCCCGAGGCCAGGGCCATCTCCTGCACGATGTTGAGGTAGCGGCGCTCAAGAGGGTCCGCGACGCCGGAGACGACGAGGCGCCCGCCCAGGCTGCGCGCGACCGCGCCCCCGCCCGCGGAGAGCTCGGCGATGCGGACGAGCGAGGCCCCGAGGACGACCACGATGGCCGTGCCGGCCGTGGCCATGAGGAGCTTGGGCTGCCACCATTCCGCCGAGCCGTTGGCCTTGGCCAGCCCGATGACCGCCGCGGCGTAGAGCGTGCCTGCCAGCGTCAGCAGCGCGAGGATCAGCAGGACGATGAGCAGCGACGTGCGTCCGCGCGCGTCGTCCTGCGCCCTGAAGAAGTCCATCTGCGCGGCCATCGCGCTTCAGGCGTCAGAAGGTGACCTTGGGGGCGGCCTTCTCCGCGTCGGTCTCGATCTTGAAGAACTCGGCGGGGAGGAAGCCGAAGAGGTTCGCGATCAGCACCCGGGGGAAGGTCTCGCGGCCGTTGTTGTAGAACAGCACGGAGTCGTTGAAGGCCTGGCGCGCGAAGGCGATGCGGTTCTCGGTCGAGGTGAGCTCCTCCATCAGGCCGCGCATGGTGGCGTCGGCCTTGAGCTGGGGGTAGTTCTCCGAGACCACGAGCAGGCGGCCGAGCGCGCCGCTCAGTCCGGACTCCGCGGCGACGAGGTCGCGCATGGCGGCGGGGTCGGAGGGGTTGCCGGCGACGCGCACGTTGGCCTGGGTGGCCTTGGCGCGCGCCTCGACGACGGCGGTGAGGGTCTGCGCCTCGTGGGCCATGTAGCCCTTGGCGGTCTCGACGAGGTTGGGGATCAGGTCGTGGCGGCGCTTGAGCTGGACGTCGACCTGCGCAAAGGCGTTGCGGAAACGGTTCCGGAGCTCGACGAGCCCGTTGTACATGCCCACGACGATGAAGCCGAGGACGAGGAGGATGACGAAGACGGCGAGCAGGAACGGTATCATGCCCCGCACAATGCCCTTCCCGGAGGCGGGCGCAAGCGCAGGCGGGGGCGGACCTTTAGAATATGAGGGCGTTATTGGAACGCCGTTCAGGGCAGTTCCGCCAGCCGGGCGCAGACTTCGTCGATCAGGAAGGCCGGCGTGGAGGCGCCCGCGGTCACGCCCACGGTCCGATAACGGCCCACCGCGGCGAGGTCCAGCTCGGCGGCGGTCTCGACATGGAAGCAGGGCAGCCCCTCGCGTTCGACGAGGCTCGCAAGCTTGACGGTGTTGGCGGAGTGGCGGCCGCCGATGACGACGACGGCCTCGCAGCCCTGGCGGCGCAGCTCGACGACGTCGGACTGACGGTCCTTGGTGGCGCCGCAGATGGTGTCGAAGACGAGCGCGGCGGGGTGGCGCGCGCGGAGGCGGGCGGCGAGGCGCTCGAACTCGTCGGTGAACATCGTGGACTGGGACACCATGCAGACCTTGTCGCCCAGCTGCGGCAGGGCGTCGATGTCCGCCTCCGAGGAGATGACGTGCCCCCTGCCCTCCGCGTAACCCATGAGGCCGATGACCTCGGGATGCCGGGGGTCGCCGAAGATGACGGTGGTGAAGCCCTTCTTGGCGTGGAGCCGCACCTTGCCGGCGATGATGCCGACGTCGGGGCAGGTGGCGTCGCGGAACTCGAGGCCTAGGGACTTGAGGTATTCGCGCCTCTCGGGCGAGATGCCGTGGGCCCGCACGACCATGACGGCGTCGCCGGCCGTGCCGGCGTCGACCTTGACCTTGGACTCGCTGCGGTAGTCACCCACCTCGCGGATGCCCTCGCCGGTTAGCACCTCCATCATCTGGCGGTTATGGATCAGGGGGCCGTCGGTGTAGACGGGGTGGCGGCCCTTGCGGGCGTACTCGCGCGCGATGTCGATCGCCCGCTCGACGCCCCAGCAGAAGCCCGCCGACTTGGCCCGGATGACCTTCATCGGAGACAAGGTGCCCGGCCGCCCGGAAGGTTCAAGCAAAGTCCGCCCTCGGGACGGACTCAGGGGGCGGCCACGCCCCAGACCTCGGCCTCGATGTAGTCGTTGGTCGGGGAGGAGGAGTTGCCCTTGGAGTGGAAGCGGACGTAGCGGCCCTTGACGGCGGACACGGCGATCACCCGGCCCTCGTGGGACTCGAAGTAGCAGAAGTCCTTGCCCTTGCCGAAGCCGAGCTCGCCCTCTGCGTCGTTGTTGTAGACGGTGGTGACGTCCTTCTTGAAGTCCTTGTCGTCGGAGACCTGGACCACGACGTTGAAGTAGACGCGGGGCTCGCGGTGGAAGTGCCAGAGGGCGATCGCGTGCACGGCCGCGGACTTTCCGAGGTCGACCTGCATCCACTGGTGGCCACGCGGCAGCTCGACCTCGAAGCCCTCCTCGCCGCCCTTGTCGCCGTCGGTCAGGAAGGAGAAGTCGCCGGCGTTGGCCTCGCGGGCGCTGGAGGTCACGGGCCGTCCGAAGGCGAGGTTCTTGGCGTCGGCCGGCACCTGGGGCTGGGCGCGCGGGCCCTTGGAGACGGGCTCGAGGTTGGAGACCTTGACCGGGCGGGGCGTGCCGAGCGCGACGGACTTGGGCAGGACCAGCGGCAGCGGCTTGTCCTCGGCCGCGAGGGCCAGGGGCAGGACGAGGAGGCAGAGCAGAGCGGGCTTCATGGCGATGGAGAGTGAGACAACGGGGACGACCGCCGGTTTCAAGCCTTGGGAGCCTCGAGCGTCCGCACGCGGCGGTGCCGGAGGGGGAAGCGCAGGGTCACGGCCGTGCCGGCGCCCGGGGTGCTGCGGATGTCCACCGTGCCGCCGTGGGACCGCATGATGCGGAGAAGGATGAGCATGCCGACGCCCGCCCCGGAGCCCTTGGTGGTGTAGTAGGCGTCGAAGACGCGCGTCAGGCGCTCGACGGGGATGCCCACGCCGGTATCACGCACCTCGACGGCGACCCAGTCGTCGTCGTGCGAGATGGCGACGTCGATCTCGCCGCCGCGGTCCATGGCCTCGAGGGCGTTCTTCAGGACGTTGAAGAGGGCCTGCTTGACCTGGTTGCGGTCGCCGAGGACGGGCGGCACGCCGGCGGGCACGTCGACCGAGACGCGCACGCCGAGCTGCTCCATCTGGTCGCGCAGCAGCGCCACCGCGTCGGCGACGACCGCCACGAGGTCGGTGTCGGCCAGGACGGGGGGCGTGGGCCGCACGGCGCCGAGGAAGTCGCGCACGATGCCGTCGAGGCGGGCGATCTCGGAACGGCAGACCGCCGCCGACTCGCGCACCTTCTTCGCCGAGGGGGAGTCGCCGAGCTTGGCGGCCTCGCGCTCGAGGAGCTGCAGGTGGATGCCGATCGCGTTGAGGGGGTTGCCGACCTCGTGGGCCACGCCAGCGGCGAGGTTGACGATGGAGTCGATGCGCTCGCTCTCGACGCGGTCCTCGGTCTGCACGCGTTCGGCGGTGACGTCGCTCAGCACCGCGACGCGGCGGGCGAGCTCCGGCCCCTGGGCGTCGGTCACGCGCGCGAGGTGCAGGCGCAGCACGCGGGGCTCCGGATAGCGCACCTCGACCTCGCGGCTGAGGGCGGCCGCGTCCACCGGCAGCTCGAGCGCGGGCGCGAGGTCCGGCGCCAGGCGGCGCAGGTCGGGATGCCCTTCCGACTCCGACGGGAAGCCGAGCAGGTGGGCCGCGGCGGCGTTGGCGTATTCGACCGCGCCGTCGTGGGCCAGCACCAGGACGCCCTCCCGGAGGGTGTCGAGCACGGTCTCCATGAGGTCGCGCTCGCGCTCGAGCCGACGGGCGAGGATGGCGAGGTTCTGCGCGTCGAGGTCGTCGATGCGGCCGAGGACCCGGTCGAGCGGGCTGGAACGGCGGCGGCTCATCGGGCGGAGATCCTCGCGGACACCTCGGCGACCAGCTGGCGCGCGACCGCGTCCTTGGAGGCCGGGCCGAGCTGACGTCGGAAGCCGTCCCGGCCGACGAGGACCAGGGTGTTGTGCTCGGCGCCGAACGCGCCCTCGGGTCCGGCGACGGAGTTCGCGGCGACGAGGTCGACGCCCTTGCGCTCCAGCTTGGCACGGGCGTTGGCCTCGACGTCCTCCGTCTCGGCGGCGAAACCGACCAGCACCTGTCCGGGGCGGCGGCGCGCGGCCAGCGCGGAGAGGATGTCGGGCACCGGCTCCAGCTCGACGGTGAGTCCGCGTCCGTCCTTCTTCACCTTGGAGGGACGACGGACCGCCGGCCGCCAGTCGCTGACGGCGGCGCACATGAGCAGGACGTCGCAGGGGCCGAAGAGCGCGTCCGTCTGACGCAGCATCTCGTCGGCGGTGACCACCGGGTAGAGCATGACGCCGGCCGGCTCGGGCAGCGCGACCGGCCCCGAGACGAGGTCGCCCGTCCAGCCCGCCGCGCGCGCGGCCGCCGCGAGGGCGTAGCCCATGCGCCCCGTCGACGGGTTGCTGATGAAGCGCACCGGATCGAAGAATTCACGCGTGGGACCCGCGGTGATGAGGCAGCGTACGGCCATCGCACCCAAGATGGCCCGGGCGGGGCCGCAGGGCGAGCGAGAAGGCGCCCTTTGGCGCTTCACTAGGCGGGGCCGCGAGGCCAGATTGCGGGCGCATGGACATCTATCTGGCCACCGGCAACGCCCACAAGGCCGAGGAATTCGGCCGCCTCTTCGCGCAGGCCGGCCTGCGGAAGGTCAGGGTGCGGTCGGCGCGCGAGCTGGGCGGCATGCCCCACGTGGACGAGGTGACCGGGACCTTCCGGGGCAACTGCCGCCTGAAGGCCGACGCCCTGCGCGCGATCGCCCCGGAGAAGGCGTGGGTGCTGGCGGACGACAGCGGCCTCTGCTGCGACGAACTGGACGGCGGCCCCGGCGTGGATTCGGCGGTGTACGCCGGCCCGAAGGCCACCGATGCCGAGAACCGCGCCAAGCTGCTCGAAGCGATGCGCAAGGCGCCCCCCAGCCGCCGCGGCGCGCGCTTCGAATGCCACCTCATCCTGCTCGGACCGCGCGGCGAGTCGGAGCACTTCCTCGGCCAGTGCCCCGGCCGCATCCTCGAGTCGGAACGCGGCTCAGGCGGCTTCGGCTACGACTCGCTCTTCGTCCCCGCCGGCGAGACGCGCACCTACGGAGAGCTTCCGGCCGCGGTCAAGGACGCCTCCAGCCACCGTGCGCGCGCCTTCGCGCTGCTGTGCGCCTGGCTGCAGGAACGGGGCGTGGCCTGAAGAAAGAGAGATACTGAGAGCAGATAAGGGATGGAAGATGGAGGATGCGAAGCATGGGGGCGGGAATGCCCCCGTCCCACCGAATCGCAGATCTTTCATCTGCACCGAACGTCCTTCATCGCGCGGGCGCCTCAGGCGCACCGCGCTCAGAAGAACACGGCTTCGGACAGCGCCTCGGCGGGGCCCATCAGCGCCACGCGCTGGGAGACCGTGCCTGATTCGCGGGCGCGCGTGAAGGTGATCCGCGCCTGCGTGCCCTGCTCCGCGTGCTCCCAGCCGAAGCGCGCACCGTCCTCGTAGGTCCATTCGGCCGCGAGGTTGTCGCCCGCCGGCGGCGCCTCGGAGACCGCGAACTCGGCGGTGACGTGCGAGCGCGTGAGCCCGGCGCAGTGCGTCAGGCATCCCTTCATCCAGGCGAGCAGCCCGGCGGCCTCGCCGCGGAGCCCGGCGCCGTGGGACACCGCGACCTTGCGCAGGCCGCGGACGAGCTCGGCGGGCGCGTGCGCGGCGAGGAACTGGCCGAGCGCCTGACGCACCGGCAGGCAGCGGGCGACGGAGAGGTCGCGCACCTGCTCCGGCTTCGGGAAGGCGAGCGAGAACACCGCGTCGCCGACGAGCGAGCGGTCGGCGATGACGCGACGGCAGCGGCCCGTCCAGGAGAGCCAGGGCGCGAGCTCGTCGGCCGAGACGCCGTGGGCCCAGAGGTTGGTGGGGAGGTCACCTTCAAGCCAGGTCGAGACGAGCGACTCCAGTTCCGGGCCGGGGCGTCCGTGGGCGAGCAGCAGCGCCTCGCAGCAGCGCTTGCCGCGCCGGGCCGGGTCGAAGAAGCAGACCACGTTGACCTTGGCCTCGGGCGGAGCGTCCGCCTCGGCGGCGGGCCGGGCCGCCAGCACCACGAGCCGGCAGGGGTAACGCTGGGCGAAGAGCACCGCCTCGTCGAAGCGGGCCTGGGCGTCGGCGGACGGGACCGCGGTGCCGAACATCAGCACCAGGTTCATCTGCGAGGCGCGCGCGGCCTCGTCGCCCTCGTCGGACCACGCCTTGTCGAGCGCGTGCAGCGCGCCCGAGACCTTGACCGGGAACCCGGGCAGCGCGTCGAGGATCGGGTGGCCCATGCTCAGCGGCCGGCGTTGCGCCAGGCGTGCCCGTGAGCCGCGAGGAGCGCGTCGGCCCCGGCGGGGCCCCACGAGCCGGCGGCGTAGGACTCGAGCCCGTCGCGGCCGGAACGGTTCCAGGACTCCAGCAGTGGCGTGAACAGGCGCCAGGAGGCCTCGGTCTCGTCGCCGCGGATGAAGAGCGTGCGGTCGCCGACGATGGCGTCGAGGATCAGCCGCTCGTAGGCCTCGGGCGTGTTCGAGCCGTAGGTGGTCGCGTAGCGGAAGCTCAGGCGGACCGGCTGCGTGCGCGGCTCGAGCCCCGGCACCTTGGAGTTGAGCACGAGCGTCGTGCCCTCGTCGGGCTGGATCTGGATCACAAGCCGGTTGGGCACGAGGTCGTAGCGCGCGTCGCCGGCGAAGAGGCCCGTCTCCGGCTGCTTGAACTGGACGGCGATCTCGGAGACGCGGCGGGCGAGACGCTTGCCGGAGCGCATGTAGAAGGGCACGCCGGACCAGCGCGAGTTCTCGACCGAGAGGCGCAGGGCGCAGAAGGTCTCGGTGGGGGAGTCCGACGGGATGTCCTTCTCCGAGAGGTAGCCGGGCGCCTTCTCGCCGCCGGCGAGGCCCTCGGAGTACTGGGCGCGGACCGCGTCGCCGCCCGGGCCGAGACGCAGCGGGCGCACGGACTCGAGGAGCTTCACCTTCTCGTAGCGGATGTGCTCCGCCGAGAGCGAGCGGGGCTGCTCCATCGCGGTGAGGGCGAGCAGCTGCATCGTGTGGTTCTGCAGCATGTCGCGGGTGGCGCCGCTGTGGTCGTAGTAGCCGCCGCGCGAACCGACGCCCAGCTCCTCGGCCACGGTGATCTGGACGTGGTCCACGTGATTGCGGTTCCACAGCGGCTCGAACATCGGGTTGGCGAAGCGCTGGACGAGCAGGTCCTGCACGGTCTCCTTGCCGAGGTAGTGGTCGATGCGGTAGACCTGGGGCTCGCGGACGTTGCGGGCGGCGACGGAGTTGAGGCGGACGGCGGAGGCGAGGTCGCGGCCGAAGGGCTTCTCGATGATGACCTTGCTTTCGAGCGGGGTGCCGAGGTTGCGGTCGGCGAGGCCCGAACGGCCGAGGTTCTCGAGGATGGCCTCGAAGACCGTCGGGGGCGTGGAGACGTAGAAGACCAGCTGGAGCGGACGGCCGGCGGCCTTCTCGGCGGCGGCGATGCGCTGCTTGAGCGCCTCGTAGGCGGCGGGGCTGTCGTATCCGCCGGCGACGTAGGAGGCGTGGTCCTCGACGCGCTTCCAGATGTCGGCGCGGAATTCCCGGCGGGAGAAGCGGGCGATGTCCTTGGCGGCCTGGGCTCGGAACTCGGCGTCGGGGACCTCCTTGCGGCCGAAGCCCACGAGGTGGAAATCGGCGGGCAGCAGGCTGTCGACGGCGAGGTTGTAGAGGGCCGGGAGCAGCTTGCGGGCGGCCAGGTCGCCGGAGGCGCCGAAGATCACCACGCAGGTCGGCTGCGCGCCCCGGTGCTTGCTCAGCCCGGAGAGGAACGGATGGCGGTCGGATTCGGACATCGTGTTCAGGGGCGACGTCTTCCGAAGAGGACTTCGCCGCGGTGGTGAAGGATGCGGACGGGACCCTCGTGGCAAACCATAACTTCGACGACGTCGAAACGGTGGTGCATGACGGCGGGCGCCTGCCTGATCCAGGCCGCGGCCGCACGGCGCAGGGCGGCCTTCTTCCTTGCGTCCACGGCGCGCAGGCCCTCGCCGGCCGTCCGCGTCATACGGGTCTTCACCTCGACGAACACGACCACCTCGCCCTCAAGCAGGACGAGGTCCAGCTCGTCGCGTCCATGGCGCCAGTTGCGGGCCAGGATGCGCGCCCCTCGGCGGCGGCAGGACTCGGCGGCCAGACGCTCGCCCCTCGCCCCGAGGGGTTCGGGGGACGCGGGCCGGAAGAACCGGGTGAGGTGGCGCAGCAGCAGGGGGCAGACGGGCTCCGGGCGGCGCGCCGCCCGGAGCCAGTC
>JBJTIX010000255.1:0-25224 GCA_046095205.1 Opitutia bacterium | reverse complement strand
GTGGTCGGCGCCGCGCCCGCCCAGGGCCTCCTCACGGGATCCGACCTGTCGGGCATCATCTCCCTCACCTCCACGCCCCGTCTCGGCGACACCAAGTTCCTCTCCGTGCCGGCCGTCACCACCTCGCACAACAAGGAGGCCACCATCTTCTCGGGCGAGTCCCGCCCGATCATCACCGGCACCTCGACCTCGACCGTCGTGGCCGGCACCGTCACCTCGCAGGTCTCGCAGCGCGAGATCGGCATCCAGCTCCGCGTCCTGCCGCTGGTGGGCAAGGACGGCTCGGTGCAGATCCAGCTCACCCAGACGGTGGACGACATCATCGGTACGGTGCTTCTCGACGGCAACGAGCAGCCCATCATCGGCAGCCGGCGCACCGAGTCCTTCGTAAGCGCCAACAGCGGAGAGATCATCGTGCTCGGCGGCGTGCAGCGCAACGTCGAAACCAAGGACACCTCGCGCCTCGGCCCCATCCCCTTCCTCGGCGACCTCTTCGGCTCCTCCACCACCAAGAAGGTGCGGCAGGACCTCGTCATCTTCCTGCGGCCTTACGTGCTCTCCAACACCCCCGCAGACAGCGCGGACGCCGTCCAGCGCGTCCGCAAGGGCGAGGTCGGCAAGGACTTCACCGAGGTCATCGACCGCAAGCCGGGCGTGATGCCGGCGCCTGAAGCCAAGAAGAAGTGACCATGGCCTCCGTCGTCCATCGGCACGGGCTCCCGGCGGCCCTCGCCGCGCGGCTCTCCGACGAGACCCGCGCCGCCTACGAGGAGTCCGGACGCGACGTGCGCTTCCGCCTCCTCGCCCAAGGGCTCGGCCTGGACGAGACCGGCCTGCTGAAGGCGCTTTCGACCGAGACGGGACTGCCCGTGCTCGAAGAGCCCGCCGCCGACCCGGAGGGCGTGAAGGTCCTGCCCGCGAGGCTCGCCGGCGAGGCCCAGGTCATCCCCGTCCGCTTCCCCGGCGCCGAGGAGGGCCGCCTGCACCTCGCCTCCCCGCTGCCGCCCGATCCCGACGTCGCCGACTGGGTGTCGACCTTCGCCGGACGCCGCCCCGTCTGGCACCTCGCCCCGCCTGAGCGCGTCACCTCGCTCATCACGGAGAACTACGGCGTCGGCTCCGGCAGCTTCGACGAAGACCCTCAGTCCGCCGAGGCCGTCGAGGTCGCCCAGACCGACGTCGAGGCCGACCAGGACGCCGCCGTGGTGCGCTTCGTCACCGACGTCCTCACCCAGGCCGTCGCCGAGGGCGCGACGGACGTCCACTTCGAGCCGCAGGAAGGCCACCTCCGCATCCGCTACCGCGTCGACGGCCTGCTCGTCGCCATCCCGCTGCCGGAGAACCTTGCGCGCTTCCAGGACGCCATCATCTCGCGCCTCAAGATCATGGCGCGGCTCAACATCTCCGAGCGCCGTCTCCCGCAGGACGGACGCATCAACTTCCGCGACGGCAAGAACGTCCTGGACATCCGCGTCTCCACCATCCCGACCATCTACGCCGAGTCCGTCTCGCTCCGCCTCCTCAACCAGCGCAAGGAGGCCTACGACATGGACCGCATCGGCATGAACGCCGAGGAGCAGGAGGCCGTGCGCCGCGTGCTCGACTACCCGCACGGCATCATCCTCGTGACCGGCCCGACCGGTTCCGGCAAGTCGACCACGCTCAACGCCTTCCTCCGCGAGATCAACTCGCCCGAGCTGCGCCTCGTGACCATCGAGGACCCGATCGAGTACGAGGTGCCCGGCGCCAACCAGGTGCAGACCAAGGCCGAGATCGGGCTGACCTTCGCCAGCGCCCTGCGCAGCACCCTGCGCCAGGACCCCGACGTCATCATGGTGGGTGAGATCCGCGACCTGGAGACCGCCGAGATCTCCATCCGCGCCTCGCTCACCGGCCACCTGGTCTTCTCCACCCTGCACACCAACGACGCGCCCGGCGCCATCACGCGCCTCATCGACATGGGCGTCGAGCCCTTCCTCGTCGGCTCCGCCGTCGAGCTCGTCATCGCGCAGCGCCTCGTGCGCCGGCTCTGCCCCGACTGCGCGCGCACCGTGCCCGTCGACCGCGCCAAGGTCCTCCCCGCGCTCCAGGCGCTGGGCATGGGCGAAGCCGAGCTCGAGGGCGTGCGCGAGCTGCGTGAGCCGGCCGGCTGCCGCAAGTGCCGCGGCACGGGCTACCGCGGCCGCGTGGGCGTCTTCGAGATCTTCCACCCCAAGCCCCTGCACGACATGATCGTCGCCCGCGTCAGCAACCGCGAGCTCACCGAGAAGGCGATGGAGCAGGGCATGCGGCCGCTCGCCCGCGCCGGCTGGATGAAGGTCGTCGCCGGCCTGACCACCATGGACGAGCTCGTGCGCAACCTCAGCTCGAACGAGTAGTCCGGTGGCCACCTTCCACTACGTCGCGAAGTCACCGGACGGCTCGGTCACCGAAGGGGACGTCGAGGCGCCCAGCCGCCGCGAGGCGCTCCGCCGCCTGCAGGCGCGCGGCGTCCGGCCGGTCAAGGTCGAGGACGTCGCCGCCGCCGAACGCGCCACCAAGGGCTCCAAGGACGCGGAGCAGCCGCCCACGGCGGCGGAATGCCTCCCCTTCCTCGAGGCCCTGGCCGACCTCATCCGCAGCGGCATGTCGGCGGGCGAGGCGCTGCGCCTGCTCTCCCTGCGCCTGCAGAAGTCCCGCCTCCGAACCCTTTGCGCCGGCCTCTGGAGCCGCCTCGGCGAAGGCCAGAGCCTTTCGGCTGCGATGGGCTCCTTCCCGCAGGTCTTCGACGGCCAGACGCTCAACCTCATCGCCGCGGGCGAGGCCACGGGCAACATCCGTGAGGTCATCGAGCGGCTCATCACGCACTTCACCGAGCAGAGGGAGTTCCGCCGCAAGCTGGTCGCCGCGCTCTCCTACCCCGCCTTCATCTGCTTCGTCGCGACGGGCGTCGTGCTCTTCTTCGTCACCTTCCTGCTGCCCCGCCTGGAGACGCTCTTCGCCTCGCTGGGCGGCAACCTGCCCCTCGCCACCCGCCTGCTCGTCGGCTTCAGCCAGTTCTTCATCGTGGCGGCCCCGATCCTCCTCGTGCTGGCGGGCGGACTGGCCTTCGGCATCTGGCGCTGGCGCCGGTCCGAGGCGGGCCGCCTGGCTTCCGACGCCCTCCTGCTCCGCGTGCCCCTGGCGGGCGCCTTCGTGATGCGCGTCGCCGTACTCAACTTCTGCCACACCCTGGCCGTCCTGCTGGAGAACGGCATCACGACCGCCGAGGCGCTGCGCCTCGCCGAGCGCACCGCGCCCAACCGCGCCATCCGCGCCCAGCTGCGTTCCGCGACGGACCGCGTGCTCGAAGGCGACAGCCTCTCCAAGTCGCTCAGCCGCACGGGCTACTTCCCGCGTCTGCTGCTCGACCGCGTCGCCATCGCCGAGCAGACGGGCAACCTCGCGCCCGGCCTGCGCGACATCGCGCGTTCCTACCGGGCCGACCTCGACCGCTGGCTGGGCACGCTGTCGCAGACCATCTCCGCGAGCGTCCTCATGGCCGCCTTCTCCTTCGTGGCCTTCATCGCCTTCGCGATCGTGTCGGCGGTCTTCGAGGTCAGCTCCAGCTTCCGCTTCTGAGCGGGCTCACTTCCCGGCGGGCGCCACGGATTCCGCGCCCTGCGCGGGCGGACTGACGGGCGGCGCCTGCGGCGCGGGCGGCTCGAGCAGCTCGAGCGCGGTGACCTGCATGTTGACCGAGACCGTGCCCGCGTCGCCTCGGTCGGCCTGCAGCGAGAAGCTGCCCAGCGCGAGGTAGGGCGCGCGCGGGCTGATGCTTTCGTAGAAGCGCACCACGGAGCCGATGTCGGCGCGTCGGCAGTTCATCTGCAGTGAATGGATGGCGAACTTGCCGGCCTTCTGGGACTTCGGCGCGTCCGTGCTGGCGTTCAGGCCCGCGTCCTTGGCGGCCTGGACCGCCTCGGCGACCAGCCGCGCCTCGTCGTAACCGCGTCCCGCCTCGAGGCCCTGCATGGCCTCCGCCGCGGCGGCGCGGATCTCCTTCTCGCGGCCGATCCAGCCCTGCTGGATGCCGGCGACCTCCTCCAGCCCGTGGGCGGCGTCCCATTCCCCCCGGGCGCGCTCCCAGGCGGCGGTCGACCAGAGGAAGGCGGCGACGCCCGCGGCGGCCACGGCCATCACGCGTTCGCGCGGCTGGAGTCGGAAGAAGAGGTGCTTCATTGGGGCGGGGTCTGCTTGGCGGCCGCGACGGCCTTGCGGAGCGCGTCGAGGCGGAAGGTGACGGTCATCGAGAAGGTGGTGTTGCTGTCGCGGGCGCGGATGTCGGTGCTCACGACGGAGGCCACTTCGGGCAGCACGGAGAGGGCCTTCTCATATTCGCCGATGTCACCGGCGTTCGCGGTGCGCGCCTCGACTTCGAGGAGGACGTTGCTCTTGCAGGTGACCTGCTGGAACTCCACCGCCGAGGGCCGGTGCTCGTTGATGAGCGCGAGCATCTCCAGCGGCAGGGGCCGCTTGGCGCCCATCTCCAGGATGCGGTTCGAGACGGCCTGGGCGGACTCGAGTTCGGCCACGAGCTCGCGGCGTCCGTCGACGGTCGCCTGGCTCGAGGCGTTGCGCCAGCCGAGGAACAGGCCGGCCGCGTCGAGCAGGGCCGCTCCCGCGAGCACGGCCGCCGAGGCCCGCACGAGGTTCCAGAGCACGAGGTTGACCCGCTCCTTCTTGCGGCGTTCGGAAAGGAAGTCGGCGTCGCGGATGTCGGCGTCGTCCAGGGCGCGCTTGAGCAGCACGTAGGGCCGTCCGTCCTCGGCGCGGAGGGCGAGCTGGGCTTCCGTCTGGTCGCCGAGCAGCGCCCCGGAGAGCGTCTCGGTCGTCCAGCCTTCGGAGAGCCCGCCGCGTTCGGCGGCCTCCCGGGCGAGCGCGGCCTCGTCGGCGTCCGCGCGTTCGGCGCTCAGGATGGCCGCGGGGAGCGGCTCATCGGTCTTCCACGCGAGTGCGATCAGGCGTTCCTCGCCGCGGTGCACCGTCACGCCGTCACCCGCCGGCCGATGGCCGCACAGGGCGAGGAATTCCGGCACCACCTGGCAGTCATCGGGCCAGGCGAAGCTCTCCTCGGTCGTGAATCGGCGCCGGTGGGCCGCGTAGGCGAGGGCGGAGCGTCCGTCGGCGGCCGTGACATGCCCGACGAGCATCTGTTCGACGGGGAAGGGCGAGGCCGTCTCGAGGGCCAGCGCGACCTGTCCGGCCACGTCGTCGCCGTCGATGGGGATGCGCCGCACGAAGAAGCGCGTGGCGGGAACGAGCGCCGCGCCGGGCGGGCGCTGCACTTCACCGAGTAGCTTGGAGAGGGGGGTGCTCATGTCATTCGTCCTCGCGGGCCGGCGCCATTAAGCCCAGCACGGTCGCGACCGCCACCCCCGGCAAAGTGATCCAGACCGCCGCCCCGCGCGCCGCCACCGGCGGCCGAACCTACGTGAAGACCCTGACCTACCCCCTTCCCATCCTCGCCTGGAGCGAGGACAACGGCTCGGCCGCCCCGGCCCCGCGCGAGGACGAATGACATGACCGCCCCCCTCTCCAAGCTCATCGGCGAAGTGCAGCGCCCGCCCGGCGCCGCGCTCGTCCCCGCCACGCGCTTCTTCGTGCGCCGCATCACGGTCGAGGGCGAGGACGTCGCCGGACAGGTGGCGCTCGCGCTCGAGGCCGCCTCGCCCTTCCCGCCCGAGCAGATGCTGGTCGGGCACGTGCTCGCCGGCGACGGCAAGTCGGCCCTGGCCTACGCGGCGCACCGCCGGCGCTTCACCGCCGAGGAGAGCTTCGCCTGGCCCGACGACTGCCAGGTGGTCCCGGAATTCCTGGCCCTGTGCGGACACCGTCCGGCGGGCGACGGCGTCACGGTGCACCGCGGCGAGGAGCGCCTGATCGCGCTCGCCTGGAAGGCCGACGAGGCCCTGCCCGCCCTGATCCTTAGCGCGGAACGGGCCGACGCCGACGAGGCCGGCCTCGCCCGCGAGGCCGCCGCCCGCGCCGGGCTGGCCGACGGCTGCGCGGTGGAAACGCTCTCCGGCGCGCTGGTGGGGGAGCAGACCGAAGCCCAGCTCGCGCTGCGGGCCGAGGACGGCCGCCCCTACGTGCTGCTCAAGCGCTCCCTTGACGACGCCGACATCCGCGACGCGGACTTCCTCTCCGAACGCCGCAAGAAGGAGCGCGTCAACGTCGTCATGTGGAACCTCCTGCGCGCGGCGGCCGCCGTGGTCGCCGTCTCCGCCGCGCTCGACGCCGCCGGCCTCGTCATGGGCTGGCGCAACGGCACGAAGCAGGCGGAGGTCGACGGACGCAAGGAGCTGGTGGCCGACCTCGAGTCCGCCCAGGCGGTCTCCAACCGCGTCATGGAGCTGGGCGCCAAGCGCCCGCTGCCGCTGGAGATGCTGGCGATCGTGAACGAGCACCGCCCCTCCGCGGTCGAGTTCCAGCAGGTGACCTGCAAGAGCAACGTGCTCCTCGAGATCGAGGCGCGCACCGGCAACGCCGGCGACATCGGCGACTACGAGAAGGCGCTCGCGGCCCTGCCCGAGGTGGCCTCGGCCGTGAGCAGCGACATCCGCGCCCGCGACAGCTACACCACCTTCTCGATGGCCGTGACCTTCCGCCTCGACGCGCTCCGCAAGGCCGTCGCGGCCTCCAAGCAGACCCCGCCCCAATGAAGCACCTCTTCTTCCGCCTCCAGCCGCGCGAACGCGTGATGGCCGTCGCCGCCGCCGGCGTCGCCGCCTTCCTCTGGTCCACCGCCGCCTGGGACCGCGCCCGCGGAGAGTGGGATGCGGCGGGCGGCCTCGAGGAGGTCTCCGGCATCCAGCAGGGCTGGATCAGCCGCGAGAAGGAGATCCGCGCCGCCGCCGCCGAGGCGATGCAGGGCCTGGAGGCCGGACGCGGCTACGACGAGGCCCGGCTGGTGGCCGAGGCCGTGCAGGCCGCGAAGGACGCGGGGCTGAACGCCAGCACCGACGCGCCCAAGTCGCAGAAGGCCGGCAAGTTCGCCATCCACTCGCTGCAGATGAACTGCCGACGCGCCGACATCAGCTCGGTCGTGCGCTTCTACGAGAGCATCAGCCCGCGCGCGCCCTACCTGGCGCTCGGCAACTTCTCGCTCCAGGCGGACCGCGGCGACGCCGGCACGGTCTCGGTGGGCATGCAGGTGACCGCGCTCGAGCTGCTCCAGCCGCCCGCACCGGCGCCCGCGCCCCAGGGCGCGACGCCGGAGCAGGCTCCCCCCGCCGGGGAGAAGGCGCCGGACGGGAAGTGACCCGGCTCAGAAGCGGAAGCTCGAGCTGACCTCGAATACCGCCGAGACGATCGCGAACGCAATGAAGGCCACGAAGGAGAAGGCCGCCATCAGCACGCTCGCCGAGATGGTCTGCGAGAGCGTGCCGAGCCAGCGGTCGAGGTCGGCCCGGTAGGAGCGGGCGATGTCGCGGAGGCCGGGCGCGAGGTTGCCGGTCTGCTCGGCGATGGCCACGCGGTCGAGGAGGAGGCGCGGGAAGTAGCCCGTGCGGCTCAGCGACTTCGAGAGACTGTCGCCCTCGAGCACGCGGTCGGTGGCCGCGCGGAGCTGCGCGCGGATGGCGCGGTTGGGCGCAGTGCGCTCGGCCAGGCGCAGGGCCTCGGCGGTGGTGATGCCGTTCTCGAGCAGCACCGCGAGCGTGTGGCAGAAGTTCAGCACGGCGACGCGCATGACGAACGCGCCGGCGACGGGCAGCCGGAGCAGCAATGCGTCGGAGGCGAGGCGGCCCTCCTCGGTGCGGCGCCAGCGCCAGACGCCGAAGGCGCCGCAGGCGGCGAGCACGAGCAGGATGGGCGCGGCGACGATGAAGAACTGGCTGAAGCCGACGAGCAGGCGGGTGGCGAGCGGCAGGTTGCCCCCGAGGGAGGCGAAGAGCGTCTCGAGCCGCGGCAGGAGGAACGTGACGAAGAAGAGCACGACGCCGGTCGCGACGAAGCAGATGAAGGCCGGGTAGGAGAGCGCGGCGACGAGCTTGCGGCGGAACTCCTTCTGCTCGGTGAAGTGGGTGATCAGCCGCTCGATGACCTCGCGGATGTTGCCGGTGGCCTCGCCCGCGGCGATGAGGTTGAGGGTCTGCCCGTCGAAGACCTGCGGGAAGGCGCCCATCGCGACGGAGAGGCTCTGGCCCTCGCCGAGGCGCGTCCACAGTCCGGCGCAGAGCGTGCGCAGGCGGGACTTCTGCAGCCGGAGGGAGAGCAGGCGGAGCGCCTCGCCCGCGGACATGCCGCTGCGCACGAGGTCGGCGAGGGCCTCGAGGAAGGGCAGGCGTTCGGCGGCGGTGGGCGGCTGCTCCGCGTCCTTGGCGCCGCGCTCGGAGCGTTCGGCGGCGGCGGGATCCTCCACCCGGACCGGGCGGAGGCCGCGCGCCTGCAGGCGGCGGAGCGCCTCGCGCCGGCTCGGGGCGTCGAGGTCGCCCTCGGTGACCGAGCCGTCCGGGGACTTCGCGGTGTAGCGGAAGGTGGCCACCGGACTACTCGTTCGAGCTGAGGTTGCGCACGAGCTCGTCCATGGTGGTCAGGCCGGCGACGACCTTGATCCAGCCGGCGCGGGCGAGCGGACGCATGCCCTGGGCCATGGCCTTCTCGGTCAGCTCGCGGTTGCTGACCCGGCCGACGATCATGTCGTGCAGCGGCTTGGGATGGAAGATCTCGAAGACGCCGACGCGGCCGCGGTAGCCCGTGCCGCGGCACTTGCGGCAGCCGGCGGGCTCGCGCAGCTCGCGGACGCCGGCGAGGTCGGCCTCGCCCATGCCGAGGGCCTCTAGCGCGGGCAGGACCTTGGCGCGGTCGACGGGGACCGTGCGCGCGCAGTCGGGGCAGAGGCGGCGGACGAGCCGCTGGGCGATGACGAGCTCGACGGCGGAGCCGACGAGGAAGGGCTCGACGCCCATGTCGATGAGGCGGGTGATGGCGCCGGGCGCGTCGTTGGTGTGGAGGGTCGAGAAGACGAGGTGGCCGGTGAGCGAGGCGCGGATGGAGATCTCGGCGGTCTCGAGGTCGCGGATTTCGCCGACCATGATGACGTCGGGGTCCTGGCGCAGCGTGCTGCGCAGGGCGCTGGCGAAGGTGAGGCCGATCTCGGCCTTGGTCTGCACCTGGTTGGCGCCGGGCACCTCGTACTCGATCGGGTCCTCGATGGTGACGAGCCGGAGCTCGGGCGAGTTGATCTCGCGGAGGAAGGCGTTGAGCGTGGTGGACTTGCCGGAGCCGGTCGGGCCGGTGACGAGGATGATGCCGTGCGGGTAGTCGAGCACGCGGCGCACGGCCTCCTGCTCCTCGGCGTTCATGCCGATGCGGTCCATGTCGTAGGCCTCCTTGCGCTGGTTGAGGAGGCGCAGCGAGACGGACTCGGCGTAGATGGTCGGGATGGTGGAGACGCGGATGTCCAGGACGTTCTTGCCGTCGCGGAAGTTGATGCGTCCGTCCTGCGGGAGGCGGCGCTCGGAGATGTTGAGGCGCGCCATGATCTTGAGGCGCGAGATGATGGCGTCCTGGAAGCGCGCGAGGTTTTCCGGCAGCGGGATGGCGACGAGCAGGCCGTCGACGCGGTAGCGGATGCGGAGGTGGCCCTCCTGGGGCTCGAAGTGCACGTCGGTCGCGCCCTCGGCGACGGCCTGCGTGAGCACGTCGGTGACGAAGCGCACGACGGCGGCGTCCTGGTCGGCCTCGACGTCGGTCTGCTGCGTCTCGACGGCCTCGGCGGCGGCGGGATCGTCGTCGAAGCTGCCGGAGCCCACGCCGTAGTTCTCCGTGATGAGCGAGGCGACGCGCTCGGGCGGGGCGAGGTGCCAGACCGGACGGCGCGCGGCGAAGGTGCCGACCCAGTCCGCCACGTCGGGGTCGGGCGGCAGCGGCGAGGCGAGGTGCAGGCGGCCCTCCTCGGCGCCCGGGAAGCGGACGGGCACGACCTGGGCCTCGCCGGCGAGACGGGCGGGCAGCGCCTTCACGCCCTCGGGGTCGGCGGCGGGCTCTTCGAGCACGGGGATGCCGGTCTCCTCGGCGAGCGCCTTGAGCAGGCCGGCCTCGTCCAGGCCGAGGCCCTGGGCGAGCAGGCGGAAGCGCACGTCGCGCCCGGACTCCTCGTAGGCGGCCCGGGTCTCGTCGGAGAGCCGCGCGGCGAGGGCCGACGGCAGCCCGTGCCGATGGACGACGGAGGGCATGGTCACTTCTTCTTCTTGGAGGACGGGGCGGGCATCGTGCCGGGCTTGCGGTCGATGATTTCGGAGAAGTCCTTGCCGACCTCGCCCTTGCGGACGCGCTGCACGGAGTCGGCGCTGTCGGCCGTGGTGTTGGTCAGCACGTACGGGCGGAGGAAGATGACGAGGTCCTGGCGGACCTTCTTGGTGGTGGAGGAGCCGAGCAGGTCGCCGAGGATCGGGATCGGACCGAGGCGCGAGGTGTCCTTGGTGTCGACGTTGCGCTGCACGCCGCCGAGCACGATGATCTCGCCGCTGTTGGCGCTGACGAACGACTCGGTGCGGCGGCTGCCGATGATGGGCTGCTCGTTGCCGTCGAGCAGCACGGAGCCGATGATGTCGTCGACGGTCTGGGTCAGCTGGATCTGCACCGAGCCGTCCTTGCCGACGAGCGGAAGCACGCGGAGCTGGATGCCGATCTCGCGCTGGGAGACCTGCGAGGTGACCGTGCCGGCGACGACCGTGGAGGTCGACGTGCCGGTGATGATCGGGCGGGACTCGCCCGAGAAGATGGTCGCCTCCTTGTTGTGCGAGGTGGTGACGGCCGGCACGGAGAGGAACTTCGTGTCGCCGATGCGCGGGGTGGAGCTGAGCGAGATGATGCCGGAGAGGTCGGAGCCGGCGAGGAGGCCCTGCGAGGGGGCCGCGCCGACGATGGTGCCGTTGCCGCCGGAGAGCGCGCCGCCCTGGACGTTGCCGCCCACGCCGATGAGCTTGCCGTTCTGGAGGGTGAGGCCGAGGGCGGTGATGCCGCTCTGCTCGTTGTCGCTGAGGGTGACCTCGGCGACGACGCACTCGATGCGCACCTGGGGCAGCACGATGTCGACCTTGTCGACGAGGTCCTTGAGCAGGACGAGGTCGGACTTGGTGCCGGAGGCGACGATGGAGTTGCTGCGCACGTCGGGCAGGACGGTCAGCAGCTGGCTGAACTCGTTGGCGCCGGACTGCTGCGTCGTCGTCGCGGCGGCGGCCGTGCCGGGCGCCGCGGGGACGGGCGTCGGGGTCGGGGTGACGGTGCGGGTCAGGGTGCGCGAGCCGCCGGCCGCGCGCTGGGCCGCGGTGGTCTGGCCGGTGACGAGCTGGGTGATGAGCGTGGCGACCTCCTGGGCGGTGGCGTTGCGCAGGAAGATGACCTCGGTGCGGGTGTTGGGGTCGCTCGAGGCGTCGAGGGTGGAGATGAGGTTGTCGAAGAACGGATGCTGGTCGGCGGAACCCATGAGCACGACGCGGTTCGTCCGCTCGTCGGCGGTGAAGCTGGTGCCGGTGCTGAGCCGGAAGGGCGCGCCGCCGGAGGTGGTCGGGGTGCGCAGGAGCGCCGTCAGCTTGTTGACGACGTCGGTGGCCATCGCGGCCTTGAGGTCGTAGACCTTCGTGACGATCGAATCGAGCTGCGGGCGGTCGATCTCGGCCACGAGGGCCTCGATCTTCTGCAGGTTCATGATCGAGTCGGTGACCAAGACGGCGTTGTTGCGGCTGAAGTAGACGGGCGGGGCGGCGAGCTGCGTGTTGAGCATGCCGGTGAGGGTCGGGAGGACCTCCTGCGCGGCGGCGTGCTTGAAGGTGAAGATCTTGGAGGCGATGCGGCCGCTGGGCGGCAGCTTGAGGGTCGACTCGCTGATGAGCGAGGGCGACTCGGCCTTGGCCACGAGGTTGGGGACGATCTTCAGGAACTTTTCGCCCTGCTGGATGACGGCCACGCCGTTGAGCGCGAGCAGGGTCTCGATCGCGAGCAGCGCGTCGTCGCGCGTCGCGGTGTCGGGCAGGGAGAGCGAGTAGACGTTGGCGGGCAGGGCCTGCGGACGGAGGATGCTCTTGCCGGTCCAGCGTGAGAGCAGCTCGAGCACCTGGGCGACGGTCTCATCACGCAGGATGACGGGGCCGACGATGTCGGAGCCGAGCAGCGGGGCGGCCGGCGTCGCGGCCACGGTGCCGACCACGGCGGCAGGCGCCGTCACCGCAGGCGCGGCGGGCTTGGCAGGGGCGGCGGCAGCAGGGGCAGCGGGCGTAACCGCGGCAGGCGCGGCAGGGGCGGCCTTGGCCGGGGCAGCGGGAGCAGCGGGAGCGGTCGGGGCGGCCTGCTGGGCGAAGAGGACCGAGCCCGTGCAGGCGGCCATCAGACAAAGTCGAAAAAGGGGCTGGCATGCCCGGCGGGCACGCGGGTTAAAACGAGGGTAAATCACGATCTTAGGGTACGCTCGGATAACACCAATCTAAGCGATTAGTTCGATAGTTTTTTAGGTTTTCTCCCCCTTTTGACTGGTAGTGGTCAAATGGAGTCCTTTGGTATGTGAACTTATGTTCACTTTCCACTTGCTGCCGAAAAAGGGCATGGCATTTACGGAAAAGAGATATGCGCGAGGACATTCCCGAATGGCTGGGCAAGCCGCCTCGACGCGGAACTGACGAGTGGGAGCAATGGCTGTCCCGTTGGAGACGCTACGCGAAGGAGGCGTTGCGGGACGAGGCCGCGGACGATCCGGATTACGACTTCGGCCTGCTTGGGCCGGAAGAAAGATGGCGGGTGACGCTCCGGCACGAGGTCCTGCGGCGCATCGCGGAAGGCAGGGCCGGCTCCCCTGCCCCGCTTGACGTACGTCGCCGCGTCACGGACATCGCGCACGCCGCCGTCATCGCCTGGCAGGTCGGCCGGTCGACGCAGAAGCCTCCGGACGACGCGAAGCAGCTGGAGGCAGAGGCCTGGGCCAACGAACGGAACAACCCCAGACGGCGGCGCATCGCGCACGCGATCCGCTACGGATTCCTCGCCGGACTGGGCGGCGAGGCCTGCTCGCCGCTCTGGAGCGCGCCCGACTACGTGGCCGGCTACGAGGCGGCCTGGGAGGCCGGCATCGACCTCGCGATCGAGGCGGATCCGCGGGGATAGGTTGCGGAAGAGGCGCGGCCGGGCAGAGTCTCGTTCCTAAAATAATCCAGATGGAATTCATCGTCCCTATCGTCCTCGGCCTCGCGCTCGGCTATGTCGGCTACCTCTTCGGCCGGAGCTCCCGTCCCCAGAACCAGGCCGACGAATCCTTGCGGCAGGAGCTGACCAGCGCCAAGGCCCTCCTCGCCGCGTCGGAGACGCGCCGCACTCAGGACACCGCGGCCCTGCAAGGCGAACGTGACAAGGCGCTCGCGCGCGCCGGCGAAGCCGGGGAGTCGCTTGCGCGGGCCGAAGAGGCCAAGAACGCGGCGCAGCGCACCCTGGAGGAGACCAAGGCCTCCTTCACCGAGCTCGAGAAGCGCATGCGCGAGGCGTTCGCCAGCGCCGCACAGAGCCAGCTCACGCAAAGTCGCGAGCAACTGATCGGCGTCGCGGAGCAAAAGTTCGCGCCCTTCAAGCAGCAGCTCGAGGAGCTCGCCCGGACCAACAGCGAGCTCAAGGGCTCGCTGAAGACGAGCAACGAACGCGCGGAGAAGGTCGCCGAGGAGGCGCGCAAGCTGGCGGCCGCGATGACCTCGACGAACAAGCAGGGCAGCTGGGGCGAACTGCAGCTGGCGCGCGTCGCCGAGCTCACCGGGATGCTCGAGCACGTGGACTTCGAGACGCAGAGCTCGACGGCCTCGGAACAGGGCAACCTGCGGCCGGACATGGTCATCTCGCTACCCGGCGGTCGGAAGATCGTCGTCGACGCCAAGGCTCCCACGAAATCCTACATCGAAGCCAGCCAGGCGGCGAACGACGCGGACCGCGCGCGCCTGCTCGCGGACTTCGCGGCGAAGCTCGCCGACCACGCCAAGAAGCTGGGCGCCAAGGAATACTGGAGCCAATACAAGCCCTCGCCTGAGTTCGTCGTGCTCTTCCTGCCCAGCGAAGCCCTCTTCAGTACGGCCCTCCAGGTCGATCCGTCGCTGATCGAGAACGCCTGGGGCCAGAAGGTCGTCATCGCGACGCCCACCACGCTGCTCTCCGTCCTCCGCACCATCGCGCACTCCTGGGACCGCGTCGAGGTCGAGCAGCGGGCCGAGAAGGTGATCGAGCTCGCCGAACGCCTGCATGACGGCGTGCGCATCGCCAGCGACCATTTCGCCGACGCCGGTGGGAGCCTCAACAAGGCCGTCCGGGAATACAACGCGACGCTCGACACCCCGCGCTCGCGCGTCTTCAACAACGCCGAGAAGCTGCTGGCGGAGGGGGAGCGGCTGAAGGCCGAGCGCCAGCTTGCCGACGGGTCCACCATCGACGTCCAGGCCCACGAAACCCTTCCCGAGGTCAAGCGCGCCCGCCGGGGCACCAAGGAACTGCCGGGCGCGGACGCCGCGCCCCCGGCCTGAGCGGCAGTCCCGCTGGTGGAGCCGATGAGGTTCGAACTCACGGCCTCGTCATTGCGAACGACGCGCTCTACCAACTGAGCTACGGCCCCGTCCAGCAGGAGGGTCAAGGAAAGGGCGGGGGTCGTGGCGGTCAAGGTTTAGATGGCTGACGCCTTGCCTATGTCTAACATAGCATTAATCCTTAGGACTCTAACACCATGCGCGTAGAACCCAATACAGTGGTCGGAATAGATTTCACAATGAAGGACAGCAAAGGAGCAGTCTTGGAATCGAGCGAAGGCAAGGGCCCCCTTGAATACCTCCATGGAGTGGGACTGCCGATTCCTCCGGGCCTAATCCAGGCGATCGAAGGAATGAGCGTGGGTGAGTCCAAATCTGTCACTATCGCTCCGGAGCTTGCCTTCGGAAACGTAGAGCCCGGCCTTGTGGCAAAAATCGATCGATCCGTCTTTGGCCAGAACCCGCTCGCCGTCGGCATGCAATTTCATGCCGACTTAGACCAGATAACGCCGGAGAAGAAAGGCTTCGGAGCCCGTCGTTACGTCATCAAGGAAATCACGACGGATAGCGTCACCGTCGATGGCAACTACGACCTTGCCGGACAAACGCTCCACTTCGACATCAAGGTCGTCTCGGTCCGCGCGGCCGAGATGTCCGAGCTCGCGCACGGCCATCCGCACCAGGCCGGCGGTTGCTGCGGCGGCGGTGGCTGCGGCTCCGAGGAAGGCTCGGAAGGCGGCTGCTGCGGAGGCGGATCCTGCTCCGAGGAGAGCGAGCCCAAGTCCGAAGGCGGCTGCGGTTCAGGCGGCTGCGGCTGCTCGCACTGAGCCGGCCGGGGCCTTCACCACTTCCAGTTGAGCACGATCTCCACCGCGGGGTGGAAGGACTGCTTCACGGGGCACGCCTCCGCGGCGCGGACAAGGCGCTCGCGCACGTCGGCAGGCAGCCCGGAGGGCATGATCATGTCCACCTCGAGCCGGGCGATGCGCCGCGGGGGCGTGGTGGTCATGTGCTTGGCGACGGTGGCGCGCATGCCGGACAGATCGAGGCCGGTGTTGCGGGCGTGGATGCCGAGGATGGTGAGCATGCAGGTGACCATCGAGGTCGCCGCGAGGTCGGTCGGCGAGAAGCCCTCGCCCTTGCCCTGGTTGTCGACGGGCGCATCGGTCACGACGGAGTGTCCGGAAGGTCCGTGCACGGCGCGGGTGTGCAGGTCGCCGAGATACTCGCAGGAGATGTTGACGGGCATGGGACGAGGATGGCTCCGTCCCGGTTCCATCCAAACAAAAAGCCCCGGACGGATCCGGGGCCTGGAAAGCGCCGAGGCGGCGGTCACTCGTCGCCGTCCTTGCCGATGGCGTCGACCGGACAGCCCTCGAGGGCCTCCATGCACTTGTCGACGTCCTCCTGGGCGGAGGGCTGGGCGAAGACGTAGGAGTAGCCTCCGTCGTCGTTGCGGGTGAAGAACTTGGGGGCGGTCTCGCGGCAGAGGTCGCAGTCGATGCACTGCGAGTCCACGTAGAACTTGCCCGCCGCGTTGTCGGGACGCTTGTCGCTCTTGTCGGCCATGGGAGATGCAACAAACCCCGCCGACACGGGGAGTCAAGTTCGCCCCCGTGTCATCATTCCGCCCGGACCACCCAGACGAGCCGGTAGGTCAGGCCGTCCCGACCGATGAGGTGGGTCGATACGAGGCGGTCGGACGTGGCATGCTCGATGTTGAGCGCGACGCCGGCGAAGGGCAGCGTCGGCCGCATGCCCATGCTGCGCCAGGTCTCGACGGCGGCCGACAGCTGTCCACGTTCATCCTCGACGATGCGCACCGCGGCCAGGGGGCTCTCCAGCTCCTGCGCGAGGGCGAGCCGGAACCGCCCGCGCGCCTCCGGCGTCACGCCGTCGAGGCAGTAGAGCGCCTCGAGAGCGGGGATGTCGCGGGCGGCGTGCGCGCGACGGTAGGATTCGGCCAGCTCGCCCAGCCGTGCGGACCGCCAGGCGCCGAAGCCGAGGTAGGCGAGAAGCCCGAGGAGAACTCCTACGGACACCGAGAGGATCACCCGGCCGCGTCTGTGATCGAGGATGCTCAAGGGGGAGAAGGTCGTTGACCCGTCGGAGCGGGCGTTAGTATGCAAGGGAACGTTCCATGGCGTCCGATAGCAAGCCCTCCTCCGACTCCGGCCGATATGCGGCGCGCGGCGTGTCGGCGACCAAGGGCGAAGTGCATGCGGCCGTCGACCGTCTCGATCCGGGCCTCTATCCGAAGGCCTTCTGCAAGGTCGTGCCCGACCATCTCACCGGGGACGCCTCGCGCTGCGTGGTGACGCACTCCGACGGCTCGGGCACGAAATCGCTCCTCGCCTACCTGCACTGGAAGGAGACGGGCGACGCCCGCGTCTTCCGCGGCATCGCGCAGGACAGCGTGATCATGAACGTGGACGACCTCCTCTGCGTCGGGGTGACCAGGGGCGTGATCCTCTCCTCCACCATCAACCGCAACGCGCGCAACATCCCCGGCGAAGTGCTCGCTCATCTCATCGAGGGCACCGAGGAGGTGCTCGAGATGCTTCGCTCGCACGGCTTCGGCATCCGCTCGGGCGGAGGCGAGACCGCGGACGTCGGCGACCTCACCCAGACGCTCACCGTCGACTCCACCGCGACCGCGGTGCTCGCGCGCGCGGACGTGATCGACGCCGCCAGGGTCGTGCCCGGGCTGGCCATCGTGGGCTTCGCCTCCGGCGGCCGCTGCGGGTACGAGCAGACGGAGAACTCCGGCATCGGCTCCAACGGCCTGACGAGCGCCCGCCACGAGCTGCTCTCGCGCCACTATGCGGAGAAGCACCCCGAGACCTTCGACCCCCGCACCCCGGCCGACCTTGCCTACTGCGGACCGCACCGCCTCTCGGACCCCCTGCCCGGCTCGAGCCTGACTGTCGGACAAGCCCTGCTCTCCCCCACGCGCACCTACGCACCCCTCGTCATCCGGCTGCTCCAGACCCTGGGGGTGCCTGGCGTCAAAGGCCTCGTGCACTGCTCAGGCGGGGGCCAGACCAAATGCCGCCGGTTCGGGACGGGGGTCCACTTCATCAAGGACTCCCTCCTGCCCGAGCCCCCCATTTTCAAGGAAATCGCCAAGGTGAGCGGGACCGACCCCAAGGAAATGCACCAGGTATACAACATGGGGCATCGCCTGGAGGCGTTCCTCGAGCCCAAGGCGGTCGACACGGCCCTCAAGCTGGCCAAGGAGCTCGGGCTTGAGGCCAAGGTGGTCGGCCGGACCGAGCCCTCCGCCAATCCGGACGGCTCCAACCATGTCACCGTGATCAAGGACGGGGCGACCCTCGCCTACGGTCGCGTGTGAATAAGTCGTAAATAGGGAGTGGTCGGGCGAGTGGGATTCGAACCCACGACCTTCTGGTCCCAAACCAGACGCGCTAGCCAGACTGCGCTACCGCCCGAACCCCTGTTTTTAGGGGATTTTGTCTTGCCGTTCCTGTCAACCCGCTAATCTCAAACTGTTCCTCAACCGAAAACCTACTCCAATGGAAAACGACAGCATCTCCTCCACTCCCTCCGAATCCAAGCTCCCGCTGATCATCGGCGTGGTCGGCTTCGCCCTCGGCGCCGCCGGCCTCGTGGTCGGCATCAAGGCCAAGTCCGCCGCGCAGGCCGCGTCTGACGCCGCCACCGCCGCCCAGCAGGCCGCCGCCGACGTCGGCGCCGCCGTCGCCAGCAAGGCGCCCCTCGCCGAAGTGCAGAACCTCGCCGCGACGGTCTCCGCCGTCCAGCAGGACGCCAACGCCAACTTCACCAAGGTGAACGAAGCCATCGCCGCCCTCCAGAAGGTCGCCACGACCCCCAAGGCCGGCCCCGCTCCCAAGAACGCCACCCCTGCCGGACCTGGCGAATACGCCGTGGCCAAGGGCGACACCCTCTCCAGCATCGCCAAGAAGAACGGTCTCTCCCTCAAGGCGCTGCAGGACCTCAATCCCGACGTCAACCCGACCCGCCTGCAGATCGGCCAGAAGCTGAAGGTCAAGTAAGGCAGCATGTCGGCGCCGTCTCGCTGGTCCGTCCAGCAGGAGTCCGTTCACGCCGACTGCAGGGTTTTCAAGGTACATAAGGAACATTGCAGTCACCCTCTCGACAATCGGGAGGGTGACTTTTTTGTGCTGCACTCCGGCGACTGGGTGCTCGCGCTGCCGATCACCGAAGATGGCCGGCTGGTCATGACGCGTCAGTGGCGCTTCGGAGCGCGCCGCATCTCCACCGAGCCGCCGGGCGGCATGATCGACGCGGGAGAGGATCCCGTGCGGGCCGCGGCCCGGGAAGCCCAGGAGGAGACGGGCTTCGCCGGCGGACGGGCCGAGCTGCTCGGCACATGCTCGCCCAACCCCGCAATCCAGTCGAATCGCGTGCATTTCGTGGTAATCGACGGGGTCAGGCCCTCCGGCCAGACCAGCCCGGACGAGCACGAGGAAATCCAGATTCTCGCCATGAAGCCGGCCGCCGCGCTGGCCGCCCTGACGGCCGACGAGGGAGCCCATGCGCTCGCCCTGCTCGCGCTGCACCGCCTCCGCGACGCCCGGCCACGACTCTTCGACACTCCATGAGCAACCCTCGCAGAATCCGAACCAAGGGCCGTGACGCCGACCCCGTCCTGGTGGTCGGCTCGGTCGCTTACGACAGCATCGTGACGCCGCACGCGTCCGGCGAACGCATCCTCGGCGGCAGCGCCTCCTACGCGTGCCTCGCCGCCAGCTACTTCGCGCCCCCGCGCATCGTCGGCGTGGTCGGCCACGACTTCGCCGCCAAGGACCGCAAGAAGCTCGAGCGCCGCGGCGTCGACCTGACCGGACTGCACACCGACACCTCGGGCCGCACGTTCTTCTGGCGCGGACGCTACCACGAGAACTACAACCGCCGCGACACGGAGGACCTGCAGCTCAACGTGTTCGAGCACTTCAGCCCGCGGCTGCCGGAGGCGCACCTCGACTCGCCGTACGTGCTCCTCGGCAACATCCGCCCGGACCTGCAGCTCAACGTGCTCGACCAGCTCAAGTCGCCGAAGTTCGTGCTGGCCGACACGATCGACATCTGGATCGAGACGCAGCGCGAGAAGCTGGCCGAGGTGATGCGCCGGTCCGACCTGCTGGTGATCAACGACACGGAGTCCGCGAAGCTGACCGGCGACGCGAACGTGATCTCGGCCGGGCGCAGGCTCCGCGAGGGCGGCTGCCGCGCGGTCATCATCAAGAAGGGCGAGCACGGCGCGGTCCTCTTCCACCAGGACGGGATGTTCGCCCTGCCCGCCTACCCCGTGACCGAGCTGCGCGACCCGACCGGGGCGGGAGACAGCTTCGCCGGGGCCATGCTCGGATACCTCGCCTCGGCCGGCCGGCACGACTTCGCCGCCCTCAAGCAGGGCATGCTCTACGGGACGGCCGTGGCCAGCCTGACGGTGGAGGCGTTCTCCACGGACCGGCTCGCCGCCGCGGGCTGCGCGGAAATCCGCGCCCGCCGCAAGGAGCTGCTCCGGATGACCAAGGCCTGACGGACGTCAGCGCCTCCGCCCGAGCAGCCGCCACAGGATGACGGCCACGACCACGGTCACGGCCAGGTCGGCCGCCACGACGGCGCGCAGGGCGCGGTTGCCGTCCGCCTTCCCGCCCCAGACGGCCCAGAGGAAGAAGGCGGCCTGGGCCAGGATGACGATGAAGAGGATGGGCAGGAGCCTCCGCAGGCCGGCCAGGGGGTCCTGACTCATGGCTGGGTGCGGCGATAGGACTCCGCCAGGCCGATCAGGGTGAGGCCCGGCTCGTGACGCACGCGGGCTCGCCACGAATCGGGAAGGAAATCCGCGGCGCCGCCGGTGAAGATCACCTGTGGCCGTCCGTCCCCGCGCCGTTCCATCTCGGCGGTGACCGCGTCCAGCAGCGCCCCGATCATCCCGGAGAAGCCGATGGAGCAGCCGGCCCGCATCGCGTCGACGGTGGAGCGTCCGATGGCCGGACCGCCGAGCAGTCGGGCGGGATCCAGCTCGGGCAGCAGGGCGGTGCGTTCATGCAGGTAGCGGGTCATCACGCCGAGGCCCGGCGCGATGATGCCGCCGGCGTAGCCCTTGGCCGTCAGGATGTCCAGGGTGGTCGCGGTGCCCATGCCGACGATGACGGCAGGATGGCCGACCAGCAGCTGGGCGCCCACGCAGTCCGCAAGACGGTCCTGGCCCACCTCTTCGGGCCGCGGGTAGTCGAAGCCGAGCCCGGCGACGGTGTCATGGCGGAGATGGTGCAGACGCCGGCCTGAAGCGGCCAGCGCGGGCAGGACGGCCGCGGTGGCGTTCGGCACGACGCTGGCCGCCGCGATGCCGTCAGAGGGACACTCGGCGAGGATGCGCGCAGCCGCGGACTGTCCGAAATCGGGCGTCGCGATCTCCCCCCTGCGCAGGACCTGCGAGCCCCGCACCACGCCCCAGTGGGCGTGCGTGTTGCCTATGTCGAAGCAGAGGATGTCCACCGCGGGAAGATAAGTGCGGCGCGCGCGGCGGGCAAGGACGCTCCTCAGCGTCGCAGGGTCACCTCGCCCGAAGAGACCACGGCGCGACGGCGGCCTCCCACGCGAAGGATGAGCGACCCCTCGTCGTCGACGCCGTCGACCACGCCCGCCACCGGCTTGCCGCGAAGGCCGACGCGGACGGAGCGGCCCGAAAGGACGTCGTACTTCTGCCAGCGACTCCGGAAGGCGCGACGCCACGCCCCCTCGGTGACCTGCTCCCAGGCCTCCATGAGCGCGCCGATGACGAGCGCGGCCTCCTGGTTCGGATCCAGTCGGTGACCGACGGCCGACTCCAGGGTGCCGGCGATCTGCCTGACCTCCTCCGCCATCTCCTGCGGACGACCGACGAGGTTGAGGCCGACGCCGAACACGAGCTCGCGCACGCTGTCGGCGTCGAGGCGCGCCTCGGTCAGCATGCCCGCCGCCTTGCGTCCGTCGGGCGTCAGGATGTCGTTGGGCCACTTGAGTCCGAGACGCACGCCGTGCCGCGCCTCGACATGCGCGCAGAGGGCGAGGCCCATCCAGAGCGTGAAGGGCCGCAGCCGCTCCGGGGGGATGAAGGGGCGGAAGGCCAGCGAAAGGTAGAGGTGTCCGGCGCGGTCGCTGTGCCAGCGTCGCCCGAGCCGGCCGCGGCCGGAAGTCTGACGGCCGGCCAGGACCGCGAAGGGCGCCTCCTCGCCGACGGCCAGGCGCCGTTCGGCCTCCGAGTTGGTGCTGTCGCACACGGCGAGGAATTCGGCGGGCGTCTGCACGCCGGCGTGCCGCAGGTGGGCGTCAAGCAGGGCGGGGTCGAGATGGCGCGGGGTCTCGGCGAGGCGGTATCCGCGGCGCGGCGCGGCGGTGAAGACGAACCCGGCCTTGCGCAGCTTCTCGAGCCGGGCCCAGACGGCCACGCGGGAGACGCCGAGTTCGCGCGCCAGCCTGTCGCCGCTGACGGGATCGTCGCCGGCGCGGAGGAACGCAAGGAGGATGCTACTGTCGAGCGCCGCCATGGTCAGTTCCAGTCGAGGCCGATGTCGGCCCAGGGCGCGGCGTGCGTCAGGGCGCCGCAGGAGATGAAGTCGGGGCCGAGCGCGCCGAGTTCGGGCAGGGTCGCCAGCGAGACGCCGCCGCTGACCTCGCACCAGGCGCGCCCTCGGACGAAGGGCACGGTCTCGCGCAGGCTGGCGAGCGGGAAGTTGTCCAGGAGGATGACCTCCGCGCCGGAGGCGAGCGCGGGGCCGATCTGGTCCGGACGGTCCACCTCGACCTCGACGAGCAGGTCGGGGCGCGCCTCCCGCGCGCGCCGCACGAGGGACTGGATGCGCGCCGCGGCGTCGCCTTCCGCGGCGGCAAGGTGGTTGTCCTTGACCATGACGCGGTCGAACAGCCCGAGGCGGTGGTTGTAGCCCCCGCCGACGCCGACCGCGTACTTCTCCAGCATGCGGAATCCGGGCGTGGTCTTGCGCGTGTCGAGCAGCAGGGAGGGCGTGGCGCCCATGGCGTCGACATGGAGCCGGGTCCAGGTGGCCACGCCGGTGAGCCGCTGGACGAAATTGAGAAGGGTGCGTTCCGCCGTCAGCAGCGCGGAGGCGGGGCCCTCCACCGAAGCGATCACGTCGCCGCGGGCGGCGCGCGCCCCGTCGGGCATGAGTATCCTCGCCGAGCAGGCGGGGTCGAAGGCCGAGAGCACCGGGGCGATCATGCCGAGGCCGGCCACGACGACCGGCCCGCGGGCGACGAGCCGGGCCGACGCGCGACCGCCGGCGATCACCAGCGAGGCGGTGGCGTCACCGGAGCGGACCGGACGCGAGCCAAGTCCGCCGCCGGCGAGGTCTTCCTCACGGGCGAGCGCCGCCAGACGGGCGATCCACGCGGGGTCGACCTCGTCCCAGCGGAGACGGCGGACGAGTCGGTCGGTGTGTCCGGGGTCGCGCGGCACGGCGGCACAGTAGGCTCCGCCGAGCTGGGCGGGCAAGGTGGTTAATCGAAGAAGCGCCTGAACTTCTGGGTCCAGGATTCCGAGACCGGAGCGACGTCGTCGCCGCAGGAGTCGGCGTAGGCCTGCAGGGCCTTGCGCTGCTCCTCATTGAGCTTCTTCGGGACGTCGACGTCGACGCGCACCAGGAGGTCGCCCGCGCCGGCGCCCCGGAGCCGGGGCATGCCCTCTCCGCGGAGACGGAAGACCGTGCCGCCCTGCGTGCCCGCGGGCACCCTGAGCAGCGCCTTGCCCTTGAGCTTGGGCACGTGGATCTGGCCGCCGAGGGCGGCGACCGAGAACTTGACCGGGACCGCGCAGGCGAGGTCGTCGCCGTCGCGCTCGAAGAGCTCGTGATCGTCGACGCGCACGACGACGTAGAGGTCTCCGGCCGGGGAACCGCGGCGGCCGGCCGAGCCGTTGCCGGTGGAACGGAGCTTAACCCCGGTGTCCACGCCAGGCGGGATGCGCACGGTGACGGAGGCCTCTCCGACCGCACGCCCCTCGCCGGAGCAGGCCCGGCAGGGCCGGTCGATCGTCTCACGCTGCCCGTTGCAGGTCGGGCAGGTCTGGCGCATCTGGAAGAAGCCCTGGGAGCGGATGACCTGGCCGTGCCCCTTGCAGGTGGGGCAGCGCACCTTCTTGGCTCCGGCGTCGGCGCCGCTGCCGGAGCACTTGGCGCAGGGAACGTGGCGTCGGTAGGCGACCTTGCGTTCGACGCCCTCGGCCGCCTCCTCGAGCGTGATGCGCACGTCCTGACGCAGGTCCTCGCCGGAGTCGTCGGCCTCGCCGCCGCCGAAGATGTCGCCGAAGCCGCCGCCGAAGAACTGGTTGAAGATGTCCCGCGGGTCGGCGCCGCGGAAGCCGCCGGGCGAGGGGCCGGCGGCCTGCTCGAAGGCGGCCTCGCCGTGCTGGTCGTACAGCCGGCGCTTGTCGGGATCGGAGAGCACCTCGTACGCGCGGGACACCTTCTTGAAGCTCTCCTCGGCCGCCTTGTCGCCCGGATTGCGGTCGGGGTGGAACTGCATGGCCTTCTTGCGGTAGGCCTTCTTGATGTCCTCCGCGGAGGCGTCGCGCGCGACGCCGAGCAGCTCGTAATAGTCCTCGGCCATGTTCAGCGCACGGGCCCGGAGGAGAGGAAGACCGCCGCCGGGCGGATGACGCGGTCATGGAGCGTCCAGCCGGACCGGGCCACGCGGAGCACGGAGCCTTCGGCCACTTCGGCGCTGGGCTCCTGGCCGACCGACTCGTGCCTCGAAGGGTCGAAGGGCTGGCCGACGGGGTTCACCTCGGCCAGGCCGTGCGTCGACAGGATCGACCGCAGCTGCGTGACCGCCATGCGGAAACCCTCGGCCACCGCACGCCCGTCCGCCTGCGCGGAGGCCGCGTCGAGGCCGAGCGCGAAGGCGTCCAGCGCGGGCAGGAGGTCCTCGACCAGCCCGGACACCGCGTACTTGCGCAGGTCGTCGCGCTCGCGCTGGTGGCGACGCTGCAGGTTCTGCTGGTCGGCGGCGCTGCGCAGCAGCGTGTCGCGCAGGCGGAGGACTTCGCCCTCGAGCTCGGCGAGCCGCAGCGCGGAATCGGGGGCCGGTTCCGGCGAGGAAGGTGGAACTGCAGGGTCTTCGGACATCTGGCGTTAAAAATCAGCGGGGGCTCAGGAGGGATTCGGCGGCGCGGAAGATCTTCTCGCGGGCGCGGTCGACGACGGCGTCGACGCCGACCTCGGCGGCCAGGCCCGTCAGGCGGGAGGTCAGCGGCTTCCAGACCTTGGCCTCGAGGTTGGTCTCGTCGACGCCGGTGGAGTCGAGGCTCAGGCCGGCCTCGCGGTCCACCACCGTCCGGCGACGGTCGGTGCCGTCACCGGCGATGACGCGCACGCGGCGGACGCGGAGCGAGAGCTTCTCGATGCGGAAGCGCGCGGGCTCGGCGGCGGACCCCTGTCCGGCGGGAGCGCCGTCGGCGGAGAAGGAACGGATGAGGTCGTTCAGGTTGTTGTCCTTGAAGTAGTCCTCCCTGCCCGCGACCACGAGCTCGTCGACATCAAGCACCAGCTCGCGGATGACGCGGGGGCCGTCGCCGAGCATCGACGTCGGGACGAAGTCCACCTTCGCCTCGCGGATGCCGAGCATGCTGCGCTCCTGCCAGCGGCTGGAGCCGGTGATGCGTGCGCCGCCGAAGGAGATCCTGCAGACGAAGAGATTGGTGTCG
>JBJTIX010000254.1:0-2764 GCA_046095205.1 Opitutia bacterium | reverse complement strand
GCGCACATTGGTCGGCGGCCACCGCGCAGGTCGCCCTCGCCTTCGAGAAGGTGCGCATCCATCCCGTCCCGGCCCAGTCCTTCAACCCGCCTCCCAGGGTCGACTCGTGCCTCCTGTTGCTCCGCCGCCGTGCCGACGCGCGGCGCCTGAGCGCCAGGGCGCGCGAGGTGGCCAGAGGGCTCTTCACCCTGCGTCGCAAGCAGCTCGGCTCCTCCGTACGCACGCTTTTCCCCGACGCCCCCGACGTCGCCGCCTGGCTCGAAACCCTGCCGACCTTCGGCCTTGGGCCCAAATCCCGGCCGCAGGAAGTCCCCGCCGAGGCCTGGCTGGGCCTTTGAGGCGGATTGCCTTCCCCGCAAACCCTGCTCCATTCACCCCATGCCCGTCAAAGTAGGCCTAGTCTCGCTCGGTTGCGCCAAGAACCTGATCGATTCCGAGATCATGATCGGGCATCTCGCGGGCGCCGGCATGGCCATGACCCCCGACGCCGCCGACGCCGACGTCGTCATCGTCAACACCTGCTCCTTCATCGACGCCTCCAAGCACGAGGCGCTCGAGGCCATCTATGAGATGAGCGACGGCAAGGCCACCGCGCGCCGCAAGGGCCAGAAGCTCATCGTCGCCGGCTGCATCTCGCAGCGCTACCAGGGCGCCCTGCCCGTCGTCGAGGGCGCCAAGGGGCGCGTCGAACTGCCCAAGGTCGACGCCTTCATCGGCCTGGACCAGGTCGCCAACATCGTCCCCGTCATCCGCAAGGTCATGGGCGGCGAGGCCGGTCGCACCGAATTCCTCGCCAAGACGACGACCTACATCCCCGACTTCGACACGCCGCGCGTGCGTCTCACGCCGCGTCACGCCGCCTACGTCAAGATCGCCGAGGGCTGCAACCATCCCTGCTCCTTCTGCATCATCCCGCGCATCCGGGGCCGGCATCGCAGCCGCACCGTCGAGTCCGTCGTCAAGGAGGCCCGTCAGCTCGTCGCCGACGGCGTGCGGGAGATCAACCTCATCTCCCAGGACACGACCTTCTTCGGCATGGACCGCTGGACCGAGGCCCGTCCGGGCCCCCGCAGCAAGGTGGACTCGTCGAAGGGCGAATCCCTGGCCTCCCTGCTCCGTGAACTCGACGGCATCGAGGGGGACTTCTGGATCCGACTGCTCTACACCCATCCCGCCCACTGGAGCGACGAGCTCATCGAGACCATCGCCCGGTCGCGCCACGTCGCCCGCTACGTCGACATCCCCCTGCAGCACATCTCCGACCGCATGCTGTCGACCATGCAGCGCGAGACCGACGGCGCCTACATCCGCGACCTGGTGAAGCGCATGCGTGCGGGCATCCCCGACCTGGCCATCCGCACCACCTTCATCGTGGGCTTCCCCGGCGAGACCGAGGAGGACTTCGCCGAGCTCCTCGGCTTCCTGGAGGAGGCGAAGTTCGACCGGGTCGGCGTGTTCAAGTATTCGAAGGAGGAGGGCACCAAGGCCGACCGTCTCGAGGGACACCTCTCCGACGAGGTCAAGGCCGACCGCCACGCCAGGGCGATGACCCTGCTGCAACGACTATCGAAGGAGCGCGGACGTGCGCAGGTCGGACGACGCCTGCGCGTGCTGGTCGAGGCCCCCGGTGTCGCGCGCAGCGAGGGCGACGCCATGGAGATCGACGGGACCGTGCGCGTGCCGAAGGCCCTGCCGGTGGGACAGTTCGCGGAGGTCACCGTCACCGGCGCCACCGAATACGACCTCACCGCGCGCTGATCAGGCCTCGGTGTCGCCTTCCAGGCCCGCCTCTGCGGCGGCCGGAGAATCGCTGAGCCGGATGAGCGCCTCGATCGAGGAGAAGTGCCGGGTCCAGTCGGTCATGTCGGGGATGTCTCCGACCACGGTCGAGAACAGCTCGCGCTTCTCCTGCTTCAGCTCCTCGATGCGCTCCTCGACCGTGCCCGGGGAGATCATGCGGTAGATGAGGACGGGGTTCTTCTGGCCGATGCGGTGGACGCGGTCCACGGCCTGGGCCTCGACCGCGGGATTCCACCACGGGTCCAGAAGGAAGACGTATTCGGCGGTGTTGAGCGTGATGCCGGTCCCGCCGGCCTTGAGCGAGGCGAGGAAGAGCGCGGGTCCGCGGGTCTCCTTGAACTGCTCGACCGGGGCCGAGCGGTCCTTCGTCTCGCCGGTGAGCTCGAACACCGGCAGCTGCGGGAGCTCGCGGGCGAGGGCCGACTTGACGCGCTCGATGAGGGAGACGAACTGGGAGAACACCACCGCCTTGGAGCCGTTGGCGGCGACCTCGGCCAGCTTCGACATCAGCATCGTGACCTTGCCGGAATGCGCGGAGGGGCAGCCGGAGTTCTCCGGCAGCAGGCCTGGATCGCAGCACACCTGGCGGAGACGCATCAGCAGCGTCAGCACCGAGGTGGCGTCGCGCGAGAGCAGTCCGGCCAGCTCGCCCGTGAGTCCGCTGCCCTGCGTGAGGTGCTGGTAGAGCGAACGCTGCTCGTGGGTGAGCGGGCACGGGAGCACGACCTCCATCTTCGGCGGAATGTCGGCGGCCACGTGGCGCTTGAGACGGCGCAGGATGAAGGGGCTGACCTGGCGCCGGACCTTGCCGAGGCCCGCGGAGGGGTCGCGCTGCATCATCCGTTCGAAGTTGGCCCGCTTGCCGAGCAGGCCCGGCATCAGGAAGCGGAAAATGGCCCAGAGGTCCGTCGGGCGGTTCTCGAGGGGCGTGCCCGTGATGGCGACGCGGTGGTCGGCCTGGATG
>JBJTIX010000253.1:0-19386 GCA_046095205.1 Opitutia bacterium | reverse complement strand
CTGTCATGGTCGTCGCTGCGGCGATCACCGGCCAGGTGTCCGACGCGCGGGAGGTCTTCAAGGTCTGATGGCCCCCGAGGACGCAGCCGAACTCCTCATCCGTGAGGCCCGCGGCGTCGCCGACCTGGAGCTCCGCGCCCGCAGCGCGGGGCTGACCGTGGCCCGCGACGTGACCGTCGACGCCTTCCATGACGGCAAGCCCGTCTGCCAGCTGACCGTCCCGGCGGTGGTGGAGGGCAGGGCGGTCTTCGAGCTCGACGCCCGTCTGCCCGGTTCCGTGGCGCAGGGCCGTCGCGAGTCCCTTGCGGCGTCCGTCGCCATGCCCGTCCGTTTCATCTCCGCGCCCCTTTCCTGAAGCCATGTCCCTCGCCAAGATCACCCACGTCCGCGCCTCCGCCGTCGCCGTCCCCGGCGACGACATCGACACGGACCGCATCATCCCCGCCCGTTTCCTGCGCTGCGTGACCTTCGACGGCCTGGGCGAGCACGCCTTCCGCGACGAGCGCACCGGGCCCGACGGCAAGGAGCGCGCCCATCCCCTGAACACCTCCGAGGCCGCGGCGATCGCCAAGGCCAGGAAGGGCGTGCTGGTGGTCGGTTTCAACTTCGGCTGCGGCAGCTCCCGCGAGCACGCCCCGCAGTCCATCTGGCGCTTCGGCTTCACCGCGATCGTCGGCGGCAGCTTCGCCGAAATCTTCTTCGGCAATTCCACCGCGCTCGGCGTGCCCTGCCTCTCGCTGTCCAAGGAGGACCTGGCCGAGCTGACCGCCCTCGTGCAGAAGCGTCCCGGCGTCGAGGTCTCCGTCGACGTCGAGGGGCTTTCCGTCTCCTGCGAAGGGCGTTCCTGGAAGGCGACCATCCCGGCGGCCGCCCGCGAGGGCCTCGTCAACGGCAAGTGGGACCCCATCGCCGATCTCCTGGAAGGCGCCGGCGCCGTGGACAAGACCGCCTCCGGCCTCGCCTACGTCGCAGGCAAGTAAGCCCGCGCATCCCGCACAGCAGAAGGCCGCCCTTGGGGCGGCCTTCTTATTCTCATCCGTCTCGGAGGCTTACTTGAAGCGGACCCCGTTGGCGTCCTGGGTCACCGTGCAGGCCTCGATGATGCACCAGATCCAGATGATGGGCCAGAGGATGAAGCAGCTCAGGAGCGACACCAGCAGCTGGGCGATTCCGCGTCCGGTGTAGCCCGCGTAGAAGTTATGGATTCCGATGCCCAGGAGCACGGCGAGCAGGACGTAGGCGACACGGTCCTTGGCGTCGGGGTGGGCGGCGGGCTGTCCGTAGGCGGGCGCAGCGGGAGGGGGTACCGGCAGCCCGGCCGCCAGCGACGTCTGCTGGAGCGGGACCCAGCTGGGCATGCCCTCGGTCCAGACCAGCGTGTCGATGGAGATCGTCCCGTTGGCGATGAGTGAACGGGCGGTCGCTTCGTCGACCGGTCCCTTGCGCTGAGCGCCCTGCTGGTAGTACCACATGTCCCGTTTGATGGCAGGCAGCGGATGCCCTGTAAAAGCAAAAGAGCCCGACGGGCGGACCGTCCTATTTCGCGGGCGCGGGCGCGGGCAGCAGCGGGAAGGACCACTTCTCCCTCGTCAGGATGCGGTTGTGGAGGTCGCAGATCACTTCGTCGCCGCCTTCGGAGAGCCGGACGGACATGATCGCGGGGGAGGCCGGTCCTGAATCCCGCGGGAAGTTCACCGAGAGCTGCCTGACCTCGGCGGCACGTCCGTTGATCCTGGGCATGCCGAAGCGGATCTCGAGGCGCGGCAGGTCCTCGATCACGACCTTCTTGCCCCCGTAGATCTCGATGAAGGCCGAATGGCGGCCCCAGAACTTGAGGGTCCTTCCGGGGAACTTGAGCGAGCTGATGAAGACCGTCTGACGCGTTTCGTGCTCGGTGAGGAAGGCCCCGACCCATGTCCATTCATCCCCGGCCTTGTCCTTCTCGTACGACAGCTTCCGGATCGCATAGGTGTAGGCGCCCGCCTTCCAGGCGAACGGCCGCCGCCCGGAGGCGAAGTCGCCCTCGTAGCCGGCCGCCTCGATGAGCCCGTTGACGGCGGGCCGGACAAAGGAGGTGTCGAGGTCCTTCTTGCCCCAGCGGGAGAAGATGGCCCCCTTGCCCTTGTGGTAGGCGCCCTGCGGGCTCGCGTCGGACACCGGATAGCCGCCGACGTTGGTCTGGATGCCGCCGTAGAAGTTCGTCTCGTTGAGCCTGCCCAGGCCGATCGGGGCGATGTAGAGGTTCAGTTTGGCCGGATCGACGTCATCGCTGACCTTGAGGTCGATCTCGAGCGACTCGAAGTCGGCGGTCTCGGGCAGGGTCCACCACAGGTTGATCATGTGCCAGGGCAGCTTCGTGCTGCCGTCGGGCAGGGGCTTGGCGTCCTTGGGCGCGGCCGCGGCGGCGGGCTCGGCGGCCGACGCGCGGGGCAGGGTGGCGCCCAGCAGGGCGAGGAGCAGGGCGAGGGCGCGCATGGGCAGCCTTATAAGCCGCGCCGGCCCGTCGGGTCGAGTCCAAGCGGGTGCGGACGGCCTTCTGGCCGCGCCAAATGAAAAGGCCGCCCGATGGGCGGCCTTGCAGGGGGCTGCTCGCGGACTCAGCCCTTCCAGATGCGCAGCAGCGCGTCGGCCATGTCGGAGGGCGTCTCGGCCACCGAGATGCCGCACTCCCTGAAGATCTTGATCTTCGCGGCGGCGGTGTCCTCGGCGCCGCCGATGACGGCTCCCGCGTGGCCCATGCGGCGTCCCGCCGGGGCGGTGGCGCCGGCGATGAAGCCCGCGACCGGCTTCTTGCAGTGCTGCCTGATCCAGCGGGCGGCCTCGACCTCGGCGTTGCCGCCGATCTCACCGATCATGATGACGGCCTCCGTCTCCGGGTCGTCGTTGAAGAGCTTGATGACGTCGAGGTGCGAAGTGCCGTTGACCGGGTCGCCGCCGATGCCCACGCAGGTCGACTGTCCCTTGCCGCGGCAGGTCAGCTGCCACACGGCCTCATAGGTGAGCGTGCCGGAGCGGGAGACCACGCCGACGTTGCCGCGCTTATGGATGTAGCCCGGGGCGATGCCGATGCGGCAGCCGCCGTGGGACTTGTCGCCGCGGCCCGGGGTGACGATTCCGGGGCAGTTCGGACCGATGAGGCGGGTGCGGCGTCCCTGCATCGCGCGCTTGGCGCGGACCATGTCGCGGACCGGGATGCCTTCCGTGATGGCCACGGCGAGGTCGAGGTCGGCGTCGACGCATTCCAGGATCGCGTCGGCCGCGAAGGGCGGGGGGACGAAGATCGCGGAGACCGTGGCGCCCGTCTGGCGGGCCGCGTCGGCGACCGTGTTGAAGATGGGCACCTTCCTGCCCGCGTGCTCGAAGACCTGACCGCCCTTGCCGGGCGTCACGCCCGCGACGATCTGCGACCCGTAGTCGATGGACAGCCGGGCGTGGCGCGCGCCGAAGTCTCCGGTGATGCCCTGGACCAGGACGCGGGTGTCTTCCTTGACGAGAATGGACATGTCGAAAGTTCTTACTTGGTGACGAGCCCGACGATCTTCTTGGCCGCGTCGGCCATGGAGTCCCCGGAGACGATGGTGAGCCCGCTGGCGGCCAGCGTCGCCTTGCCGGCCTCGACGTTGTTGCCTTCCAGCCGCACGACCAGGGGCAGCTTGAGGCCCGTCTCGCGGACGGCCTCGACGATGCCGGTGGCGATCACGTTGCAGTCCATGATGCCGCCGAAGATGTTGACCAGGATCCCCTTCACGTTGGGGTCGCCCAGGATGATCTTGAAGGCGGCCGAGACCTGCTCCTTGGAGGCGCCGCCGCCCACGTCGAGGAAGTTGGCCGGGCTGCCGCCGAAGTGCTGGATGATGTCCATGGTGGACATCGCGAGGCCGGCGCCGTTGACGAGGCAGGCGATGTTGCCGTCGAGGGCGATGTAGGAGAGCCCGAACTTGGAGGCCTCGATCTCCTTGGCGTCCTCCTCGTTCAGGTCGCGGAGGGCGACCACGTCGGGGTGCCGGAAGAGCGCGTTGTCGTCGAAGGAGACCTTGGCGTCGAGCGCGACCAGCCGGCCCTCGGCCGTGACCAGCATCGGGTTGATCTCGACCATCGAGCAGTCCTTCTCCCAGAAGAAGCCGTAGAGCTTGGTGACGAGCGCCACGCACTGCTTGTGGAGCTCCCCGCTGAAGCCGAGGGCGAAGGCCACCTGGCGGGCCTGGTAGGGCTGCAGGCCGGCCGCGGGGTCGACGTGCACCTTGAAGATCCGCTCGGGCGAGTCGTGGGCCACCTTCTCGATCTCCACGCCGCCCTCGGAGGAGGCGACGATGACCGGGCGGGAGGTGGCGCGGTCGAGCAGGATCGCGAGGTAGTACTCGTCGTCGCGTCCGTCGGGGCGCTTGCCGAGGTTGGCGGCCTCCGTGAAGTAGATCGTCTGGACCTTGCGTCCCTCGGGTCCGGTCTGGGCCGTGACCAGCGTGTTGCCGAGCATGGCGCGCGCGTTCTCGAGCGCCTTCTCGCGGGTCGGGGAGAACTTGACCCCGCCCTTGAAGCCGTCCTTGAAGACGCCCTTGCCGCGTCCGCCCGCGTGGATCTGCGACTTCACCATGATGCCGGCCTTGGCGTCGAGCTGCGCGATGGCGGACTCGAAGTCTCCGGGCTTCTGCGCGGCCGCGCCCTTGGGCACGGCGACGCCGAACTTCTCCAAGAGGGCCTTGGCCTGGTATTCGTGGATGTTCATGCTCAGCCCCGGAGTTCGGCCACCTTGCCTTCGAGGTGCCTCTCGATGTCGTCCACGCTGCGGTCGGTGAGCATCTGCACCTCCTTCTCCGAGCGCTTGAGGTCGTCGTCCGTGATGACCTTTTCCTTGTTGGCCTTCTTGAGGGCCTCGAGGCAGTCGCGGCGCGCGTTGCGGACCCGGACCTTGCCTTCCTCCGCCATGCGCGTGGCCACCTTGGTCAGCTCCGCGCGGCGCTCGCCCGAGAGCTCGGGGATGGGGCAGCGGAGGAAGCCGCCCTGCGGCACCGGATTGATGCCGAGGTTCGCGGCCTGGATCGCCTTGCGGATGTCCTCCATGACGCCCTTGTCGAAGGGCGTGATGACGATGGAGCGCGCGTCGGGCGTCGTGATGGCGGCCATGTCCTTGAGGCGCTGGGTCATGCCGTAAGATTCGACGTGCACCTGGATGTTCTCGACCATGGAGGGCGAGGCCTTGCCGGTGTGGAGCGTGCCGAATTCGTGCACGGTGTGGTCGACGGCCTTCTTCATGCCGTTGGCGCCGTCGGCGATGGTCTTCTTGATGTCCATGGGGTGATCGGGTTGGAAGTTTCAGCCGACGAGCGTGCCGACGCGCTGTCCGAGCACGGCCTTGAGCACGGCGCCCTTCTCGGCCATCGAGAGGACGACGATCGGGAGGTGGTTGGCCTCGCAGAGCGAGAAGGCCTCGGCGTCCATGACGCCGAGCCGCTTGCGGAGCGCCTCCTCGTGGGAGACGCGGTCGAAGCGTCGGGCGTCCCGGTGCTTCATCGGGTCCTTGTCGTAGACGCCGTCGACCTTGGTGGCCTTGAGGATGGCGTCGGCGCCGATCTCGTTGGCGCGGAGGGCGGCGGCGTAGTCGGTCGTGCAGTAGGGGTTGCCCGTGCCGGCGACGAAGACGACGATGCGTCCGCGTTCCAGGTGCCGCGTGGCGCGCCGCTGGATGAAGGGCTCGGCGATGCGGTCCATCGGGATGGCGGTCATCACGCGCACCTCGAGCCCGGCCTTCTCGAGCCGGTCCATGAGGGCGAGGCCGTTGATGACCGTCGCGAGCATGCCCATGTTGTCGCCCGTGGTGCGGTCGGTGCCGTTGCTGCGGGCGCCGGCCAGTCCGCGGAAGATGTTGCCGCCGCCCACGACCACGGCGACCTGGGCGCCGATCTTCTGCAGGGAGCGGAGCTCCTCGGCCAGCCGGTCGAGCACGCGCGAGTCGATCGGTTCGCCGGTGGCGTCGTTGCGGAGCGCCTCGCCGCTGATCTTGAGCACGATGCGTCGGTACTTCGGCTTCCTTGCGGCGGCGGGCATGATGGCAAAAGAGAGGGCGGCGGCGGGGGAGTCAACCCCGCCCTCTGTATCGCTTGACTAGGCCCCTCCGGAGGGTGTTCAGTCGGAGTGCGCAGACCCGTGGTGTAACGGTAGCACAGGAGATTTTGGTTCTCCTTGTCGGGGTTCGAATCCCTGCGGGTCTACGCCTGCCGGCCGGGAAACGAAGGACCCCGGGAGGGCCCGGGGTCGGAGAGGGGAACCGGTCGGCCGTTCAGGCGCGCCCGAGGTACTCCTTGTTCTCGGTGCTGACCTTGATCATCTCGCCCTCTTTGATGAAGAGGGGGACGTTCACGGAGAGGCCGTTCTCGCAGGTGACGCTCTTCTGCACGTTGCCCGCGGTGTCGCCCTTCACGGCGGGCGGGGCCTCGAGCACCTTGACGGTGACGGAGGGGGGCAGGTCCACGGTCACCGGGCGCTCCTCGACGAAGAGGACCTGGTAGGAGGTGCCGGGGATGAGGAACTCCTTGGACTCCTCGAGGGACGCCTCGGAGACGTAGAACTCCTCGAAGGTGTTGGGGTCGCTGAAGACGTAGTTGCCGTCGGCCTGGTAGGAAAGCTCGAGCTGCTTGATGGAGTTGTCGAAGACCTCGAAGGCGACGTTGATGCCGCAGCGGACGGGGATCTTGGCCCCGGTCTTGATCGAGCGCAGCTCCATCTGGCAGTAGGAGGCGTTGTTCGGGGGGGTGCGGATCAGGCACTCGAGGACGATGCAGAGCTCGCCGTTGTAGCTCATGATGTTCTTCTTCTTGATCCGGTTGACTGGCAGGCTGGGCATGGGAGTAGGGAAGGGTCAGCCAAGCCGTCCCGCTAGGCTCGGTCAAGCCGTAGTTGGACCCCTCGGACCCCTTTTAGGCGGCCCCGCGGCCGTTTCTCACTGCAGGGTGAAAAGCACCCCGCCGATCTTGGTGATGCGGATCGTGGCTCCCGCCTGTCCGGCGGCGGCCGCGGTGGCCGCGGCCTCGTTGGCGCCCTCGGCGGTGGTGCCGTCGGCGGAGACCGCGACGGGGATGCCGGTGTACAGGCTGGTCAGCGAGGAGTAGAACTTCGTCAGCTCGGCCTTCGAACTCACGACCATCTCGACGGTCTTGGCGTGGGTCGTGGCGGGGTAGCTCTTCACCACGATGCCGGCGGTCGTCTGCGAGGCGACGTTGTTGACCTTGGACTCGATGGCGGCGAGGGGGCCGGGGATGGGAAGGCGGGTGGCCGCGGCCGGGTCGAGTCCGCGGTTGGCGGAGTTGGCCGCGCTGGCGCGGTTGGCGCGGTCGGCGACGTCGGCGGTGCCCGGCGGGCGGGAGGCGTAGAGTCGCAGCTGCTGGTTGGAGCCGCGCAGGTCGATCACCACCTCGGCGACGATGAGGGGGCCGGTGGTGTACTCCTGGAAGGAGACGGAGAGGATCGAGTCGGCCTGGCCGTAGAATCTCTGGTCGGTGCCGTCGACCACGATGCCGAAGATCGCCTGGTTCGGGATCTTCTTGGTCTCCATCTTGAACGCGGGCGCCTGAGCGGCGCAGAGCGTCAGTACGGCCATGGCGGCGGCCTTGAGGGTGCGGTTCATGGCGTTAATTCTTTACCACGGAGGGTGCGGTGGCAAGTATCCTCGGCGATGCTGAGCTGCGCCAACCTCACCGTCCGGGCGGGCGCCGACGGCCCGGTCATCCTGGACGGGGCCACGGCCCGTTTCCTCCCCAAGGGCCTGAACGCCGTGATCGGCCCCTCGGGGTGCGGGAAAACGACCCTGATGAAGGCCATATTGGGCATCCTGCCCTCGGAGGGGGAGGCCTCGCTTGCCGGCACCCCGATCGCCTCCACCGAGGACCTCGTCGGCAAGGTCGGCTTCGCGCCGCAGTTCACCGCCGCGCAGCCTCAGCTCACCGTCAACGAGTCGCTCGACTACGCGCTGCGTCTCGCAGTGCCGTCGGCCGCCGAACGCCGCCGCCGGCTCGAGTCGGTGCTCAAGGTCACCGGCCTGGCGCCGCATCGCGACAAGCGCGTGTCGTCCCTCTCCGGCGGACAGCTGCGCCGGCTCTCCCTCGGCCTCGAGCTCACGCTCGACCCTCCCTGCATGGTGTGCGACGAGGTCACCTCCGGCCTCGATCCGCAGTCCGAGGACCAGATCCTCGCGCTGCTGCGCCAGCTGGCCAACGACGGCGACAAGAGCTTCGTCTGCATCATCCACAATCTCGGCAAGCTCGCGCAGTTCGACTGGGTCACCGTGGTCTACCAGGGCGACGTCGTCTTCCAGGGTTCACCCTCCGACCTGCTCGCCTACTTCGGCATCCCCGACGGACTCCGGCTCTACGAGGTGCTCAACGCCTCGTCCCTGGACCACTGGCGCGAACGCTGGGCCGGCCATCAGGCCGCACATCCCGGGACCTTCGAGGCCGCGACGGCCGCGGCCGGCGGTTCGGTCGAGGTCGAGCCCCTGCCGGAGCCCGAGGTGCCCGGCGGCGTGTCCCAGTTCACGACCCTGCTGGCGCGGCGTCTCCGGCTCTTCTTCCGCGACACCGGCTACCTCGGCCTGACCCTCGCGATCACCTTCGGTTTCCCGCTGCTGGTGATCATCTTCAATTTGGACGGCGCGTGGGACGTCCGGAAGATCCCCATGGACCGCAACATCGCCTCGATGGAGGCGATCCAGCAGGCCGTGGCCGTGCAGGTCTCGAACGCGCAGGTGGCGGGCCTCGCGGCCGGGCTCGTGATGTTCCAGGTCATCCTGCTCACGCTGATGGGCGCCAACAACGGCGGACGGGAGATTTCCGCCGAGCGCGTACTCTATGAGAAGGAGCGACTTACAGGCCTGCGCCCCTGGGCCTATGCATTCTCCAAGGTGACCTTCGTCTCGCTCGTCGCGCTCATGCAGGGGGCCTGGATGTGCTTCTTCGTGAAGCTCATCTGCCGCTTCCCCGGGCCGTGGTTCGAGCAGGGCCTGATCCTTGCCGCCAGCTGCGTGTCGATGTCGGTCGTCTGCCTGGGCTTCTCCGCGATGCTCGCCTCGCCCGAGAAGTCGTCCCTGCTCTCCATCTACCTCGTCGGCTTCCAGCTGCCCCTTTCGGGGGTCGTGCTCGCCCTCCCCGACGCCCTGACCTGGGTCTGCCGGCCTTTCATCAACGCCTACTGGGGCTGGTCCGGGTACATGAAGGCCATGGCCGCCAACCCCCTTTGGGACGCGTATACCGCCAGCCTTCCCAACCAGAACGCCTTCGTCGCTGACACCTACCTCGGGGTCATGGTTTTGCTGGCCCAGGGGCTGGCGGGGGTGTGCCTGGTGGTCGTAGGATGCCAGCAAAAGCGCTGGAACTAGTCCGCCGGGGCGTTAGTATTGAGGGTGCGGGACCATCTGCATGTCCAAAATAAACCCTCTTTTCTTCGCGCTGGGCATCCCGGTCGTCGTCATCGTGGTGCTCCTCGCGATCGTCCTCCCGCGCCTCGCGGGCGGCGGCAAGTTCGGCGACCTCAGCCCGTTCTCCCCTGAGACCTACCGCAAGGACTGGGCCACCCTGCAGGGCAACGCCTACCGGCTCGACTGCAAGGTCGAGCAGCAGCTCGCCTACGTCGAGGGCAAGGGCAGGGTGCTGGCCGTGAAGCCCACCGACGACTCCCGCGGCGGCGGCCGCATCCCCATCTTCGTCCCCGTCGGTTCCGGCGACTCGTTCGAGGTCGGCCAGCGCTTCCGCTGCCGCATCCGCGTGAGCCAGGACCTCCTCGTCGTCGAGGGACTCGAGCGCTTCTGAAGCCATGCGAAACCTACTCCTCACGTTCGGATGGTGCGCCTCCTTCGCCCTGGGCTTTGCGCAGGCCCCTCCTCCCGGCGCGGCCGTGACCGGCCCCGGCGGCGGCGACTACAAGAGCTCCACCCTCGAGGGCGGGGCCGACCGGCTCTTCGACGTCAACAGCGACTCCGTCGACATGGAGAACGGCTCCATGCAGTGGAAGGGCAAGACCTTCGCCCTCGGCAACTCGCGCGTCATGCGCGCCCGCTTCGAGCGCTACCTGGCCTCGCCCGCCGTCAGCAGCGACGTCGCCCGCTACGACGAGATCCTCAAGCGCATCCAGAAGCTCCTCTCGCCCGGCGTGATCAACGACGCCAACTACATCGTCAACCAGCAGGAGGCCTTCAACCTCCTGTTCCAGGCGGCCGAGTTCGAGGTCGACGCCAACAACTGCCTCACCATCGCCGCCCAGGTCCGCAAGGTCTGGCAGATGAAGTACGACTTCCGCGGGATCGAGGTCAGCAAGAACCAGCTCGAGGTGCTGCGCAAGGTCCAGGAGGGCGTGGTCATCAACCGGGCCGAGAAGCTCGAGATGGCCAACGACGAGCGTTCCGGCACGACCACCGCGGACGGCAAATCCGCCAACCTCGGCAAGTGCGCGACCGGGACGACCGACCTGGCGTTCCGCACCAAGGACGAGGCGCGCACCCAGGCGCAGATCCTGGCCAAGGACGCCGAGATGATCGCCCTCGGGCTCAAGGCCCAGCTGGAGTTCCAGTCCCAGATGGTCGGCTTCATGATCGCGCGCCGCTACCGCCACTGCCTGATCTCCTCCGCTTTCTACCGCGTCATGTTCAAGAGCGGCAACCAGCAGATCAAGGTCGGCGCCAAGGAGGTGAAGGAGTTCTTCCCCGTCTCCGACTTCGTCCCGACCTTGGAGTCCCTCGACACCCTCGCGCGCGAGGCCATCAGCGACGTCGCCGTCGGCATGCAGACCGTCGAGGAGCACACCAAGGCCGGCGAATACTACGCCGCCTTCGAGCGCCTGCAGGAGACCTACTTCCTCGGCGAGTTCGAGCCGCCCGTCACGACCTACTCCCAGGAGCGCAAGCGCGAGATGCTCGAGCTCTGGCGCGACCTGCGCGAACTGCAGCGCCTCGGCGACGAGCGCGACCTCGCGAACGTCGAGGGCTACGTCAACAAGGTGAAGGGACGCGCCAAGGACTTCCCTGGCCAGGCCGTGCTCTCCAAGGTCAACAACGCCATCAACGCCTCCAACATGTCGATCCTGGCCGCCAAGCAGGCCGCCCTCGCGGGCGACACCGCCAAGGTCGAGGCCGCGCTCGAGCGCGCCACCAAGATCTGGCCCCAGAACCCCGCGGTGAAGGCCTTCGCCGACCAGGTGGTGAGCCGCCAGGACAAGCTCGCGATGATGGTGCCGGAGTTCGACCGCATGGTCTCCGAGGCCCGCTGGCGCGACCTCTACAACAAGAAGCTGGAGTTCGCCCTCGCGCTCGCGCAGGACAAGGAGCGTTCGGACAAGCTCCGTCAGATCGTCAACCGCGTCGGCGAGCTGGACGCCAACATCCAGAAGGCGGCCGTGCTCGCCTCGCAGGGCAACCCCTACCTCGCCTGGGACGTGATCGTCGAGGTCTCGCGCACGGAGTCGGACGACCTCGTGCTGGCCAAGACCCGTTCCGACATCGCGCCGCTGGTCGCCGAATACGCCCGACTCATCGGCGTCGCCGAGAAGCTCGAGAAGGAGGGCGCCGAGGCAGCCGCGCTCTCCGCCTGGCTTTCCGCGCAGGACCTCAACCCGGCCTCGATCGCCTGCGCCGGTTCGGTCAGGCGCCTCGCCTCCAAGGTCGCGCAGGCCGCCCCGGTCAAGTCCTCCGCCTCCACGCCCGCCCCTCCGCCCTCGGCCGAGGAAGAGGTGCCGGTGCCCGCCAAGCCGAAGGGCTCCTGAGCCTCAGGAGATCGTCAGGGGCCTGTCCTCCAGCGGGTCGAAGACGCTGACCCGCATGTCGGTCCGGACGTCCCGCACCGCGCGCATGGCGTCCTCGACCAGCACCGTGCGGTTGCACTCCTTGCTCAGGTGCCCGAGGCAGAGCTCCGTCGCGCGCCATTCCCTCAGTCCGAGCAGCAGGTCGCGCGCGGCGACGTTGGAGAGGTGGCCGTGCCGCCCGCGGATGCGCTGCTTGAGGTGCAGCGGCCGCTTCGAAAGCTCCAGCATCTCGTCATCGTAGTTGGATTCGAGCACGAGCACGTCCGCCAGGGCGGCGTGATGCCTGACCACGTCGGTGACGTGCCCGAGGTCGGTCAGCCAGGTGACGCGCCGCGCCGCGCCCGAACCCTCCGCGGGGCAGTCGACCGCGAAGCCGACCGGGTCGGCCGCGTCGTGCGGGATGGGGATCGAGGTGATGCGCAGGCCGCGGAACTCGAACGTGGCCCCGGTCTCGAAGAGCTGCCAGTCGGGCCGGATCTTCAGCGTGCCCTGGATGCGCCGCGCCGTCTCCCGGTTCGCGAACACCTTGAGCGAGGGCTGCCGGCGGAGCAGGGCGCTCAGCCCCACGCAGTGGTCGGCGTGCTCGTGGGTGATGAGCACCGCGTCGAGGGCCGCCGTCTCGAGGCCGAGCGTCCGGAGCGAGGCTTCGAGGCGGGGCCCCTGGAAGCCCGCGTCGAGCATCACCCGGCTTCCGCCCGCCTCGAGCAGCGAGCAGTTGCCCGAACTGCTGGTGCCGAGGATGTGGAAGGCGAAGGACATGGGCCGGGCCGGATGGAATCCCGCCGGGGGCGGTCTTCAAGCCGCATCGGCTTTTCCGCTTGTGGGGTTCCGATGCGGTCGGAAGATTGTGGGTGCCATGCCATCCCTGCCCCGCGTCATCAGCATCATCATGGGGGGCGGCCGCGGGTCCCGCCTCTACCCGCTGACCAAGGACCGCTGCAAGCCGGCCGTGCCCCTCGCCGGCAACTACCGCCTGGTCGACATCCCGATCAGCAACTGCCTCAACTCGGGCTTCAACCGCATCTTCGTCCTCACGCAGTTCAACACCGCCTCGCTCCACAAGCACATCCAGCAGACGTACAAGTTCGACGGCTTCGGGCAGGGCTTCGTCGACATCCTCGCGGCGGAGCAGACCGGCGACAAGGAGTCCTGGTACCAGGGCACCGCCGACGCCGTGCGGCAGAACCTGCACCACTACGACCTCCATGACGAGGACCTCGTCCTCATCCTTTCCGGCGTCCAGCTCTACCGTCTGGATTTCGCGGCGCGGGCGCGCCAGCACGTCGAGTCCGCCGCGGACGTGACCATCGCCGCCAAGGCCATGCCCGCGGACCAGGTCTCCGCGCTCGGCGTCATGCGCGTAAACCCCGAGCTCCGCATCGTCGAGTTCGTCGAGAAGCCCAAGGACCCGGCCGTCATCGCCTCGCTCGTGCTCGGAGGCCCCGCCCGCGCCCGGCTCTCGGACAAGTCCGACCGGCCCTACTGCCTGGCCTCCATGGGCATCTACATGTTCTCCGGCCGCGTGATGCGCGAGGCGCTCGCCAACCCCGACCAGACGGACTTCGGCAAGGAGGTCATCCCGGGCCTGCTCTCCACGAAGCGCATGATGGCCTACGTCTTCGACGGCTACTGGGAGGACATCGGCACCGTGGGCTCCTTCTGGGAGTGCAACCTCTCGCTCACCGACCCGGTCCCGCCCTTCGACTTCTTCGACGGCCACAATCCGGTCTACACGCACCCCCGCTTCCTGCCCCCGGCCAAGCTCAACTCCGCCCGCACGTCCCGCGTGCTCATGGCGGACGGCGCGATCGTCGACGACTCCGAGCTCAGCCGCTGCGTGATCGGCGTGCGTTCGGTCGTGCGCGCCGGCTCGCGCCTCGAGAACGTCGTGATGATGGGGGCCGACTCCTTCGAGCGCCCCAACGACGTCGCCCGCAACCATGGACTCGGCCGTCCCGACCTCGGCGTGGGCGCCGGCTGCCTCATCCGCAACGCCATCATCGACAAGAACGCCCGCATCGGCGCCAACTGCCGCCTCGCCCCGACCGGCCTGCCGGAGAAGTGGGAGAACGAGTCCCTCTTCGTGCGCGACGGCGTGATCGTGGTCAAGAAGGGCGCGGTGGTCGCTCCGGGCACGGTCGTGGGCGAATGAGCGGCTTCGCGCTCACCTACTGGTTCACCTGGAGCCGGCTGCAGGTGGCGGCCGCCCTCACCGGCGTTGCCTCCGTCAAGGACGCGTTCTTCGGCGGCCTCATCGCCGCCGTGCCCTCCGCCGCGCTCCACCGCACGCACCTCCGCATCGGGCCGCGGTTCGCGCCGGTCTTCGGCGCGGCGGTGGGCTCGGTGTGGGCGTCGCTGGTGTTCCTCAAGGTCCGCTGGTTCGGCACGCCGGACGACGTGCTTCTGGCGTCTTGGAACCTCGGCACCGACATCGCCGTGCACGCCGCCGGCTTCGCCGGCGCGGCCCTCTTCACCGCGCTCCAGCCGCGGGGCAGGGGGATCGCCTTCGGCGCGGGTCTCGCGCTCTCGGCGGCCATGTCGGCCGTGCCCTACGGCGTCATCGCCGCGGTCGACCGTCAGCTCGCGGGGCCGATCGAGGTCATCCTGCTCGCCTCCGCGGAGCTTCCGCCCTCCGAGGCGCCCGCGCCCCTGCCGGGCGCCCGGCCCGCCGTGCTTTCGGAGGAGGAGTCCTCCGTTCTGCGAGAGGTCTTCCTCGTCACCCGGGGCCCGACGGGCCCGCTGGTGCAGGACGATCTCGGCCGGCGCTACTGGCCGCTCTGGCGGCGTCAGTTCGTCTATCCCGGCAATCCCGGCGGTCCGGTCCGCCGGATGGTGCTGATTCTGCCCCCCGGGGTCGACGCCGCCCGCTCCTGGAAAGTCCCGGCCGTCGCCGATCCTTCCGGACGCTCGGTCGTGCAGCTCGGCCCTGCCGGCGGCATGAAAGTCTGGCCTTCCTCCTCCTCGCAGTCGGTCCTTCTCGAGCTGGCCGAATCGTCCGAAGGACTGAGGGTCGACGTCGTGAGGACGTCGCCGTTCGGGGACATGTACGTCACGGTGAAGGACGGGCCTTTCCCCGTCACCTTTCCCTTGCCTCCGGCCCCCGGGCCTTCGGAGGCGCGCCCTCGTCCCAAGTTCGACGGCGGCCGCTGATTCAGCTCGTCGAGCTGAGGAAGTCCCGGTGCAGGCGCGCGTAGTGTCCGTCGAGCGCCAGCAGCGACGCGTGCGTGCCGCGCTCCGCCAGGCGTCCCTCCGCGAGCACCAGCACCTGGTCGGCCTTGCGGATCGTGCTGAGCCGGTGCGCCACCACGAAGCACGTGCGCCCGCGCATCAGCCGCGCCAGCGCCACCTGCAGCCGTGACTCCGTGATGGTGTCGACCGCGCTGGTGGCCTCGTCCAGCACGAGGATGCGGGGGTCGGCCGCCAGCGCCCGGGCGAAGGCGACCAGCTGCTGCTGCCCGAGCGAGAGCCCCCGGCCCTTCTCCGAAACCTGCGTGTGGATGCCATCGGGCAGGCCTTCGATCAGGTCGAGGCAGTCCAGGTCGCGGAAGGCCTGGCGGACGTCCTCGTCCGTGGCCTCCGGGCGCACCGACCGCACGTTGTCGGCGACCGTGCCGGCGAAGAGGAAGTTCTGCTGGAACACGAAGCCCGTCTGCGTGCGCAACGAGCGCTGGGTCAGGTCGGAGACGTCGATGCCGTCGACGAGCACGGCGCCGGCGTCGGGCAGCTGGAACTTCGCGAGCAGGCCGATGACCGTGGACTTGCCGGAGCCCGTGTGCCCGACCAGCGCGATGACCTGGCCCGGTTCGGCGCGGAAGGAGAGCCCGTGGAGCACGGGACGCCCGGGCTCGTAAGAGAACGTCACGTCACGGAACTCGACCTCCCCCTTCAGCCGCGGGCAGGCCCGCGCGTGCGGGGCGTCCTGCCAGGCGGGCGGGGTGTCGATCGTGCGGAAGTAGCGCTCCGCCCCCGCCATGGCCAGCGTCGCTTCCGAGAGCTGCGTCCCGATGATCGTGATCGGGGCGAAGAACAGGTCCGCGAGGAAGAAGAACGTCACCAGGTCGAACAGCTGGGTGCCGCCGCCCGTCAGGATCTCGTAGCCGCCCACCCCGACCAGCGCGGCGAGGAACGCGTGGGCGTTGAACTCGAGCAGCGGAAGGTAGAGGGCGCTCAGGCTGGCGGTGGCGACAACGTTGCCCGCGAGCGTGCGGACCAGGCGCGAGAAGATCCCCGCGTTGGTCTCCTCGCGCGCGAAGCCCTGCGTCACGCGGATGCCCTGCACCGTCTCGGCCAGCGCCGAGGTGACGCGCGAGAAGCTCTCCTGCTGCACGCGGGAGGCGTGCAGGATGCGCCCGCGGAAGAAGGCGTGCACCCCCAGGAGGCAGGGCACGATGGCCAGCAGCACGAGGAAGAGGCGCGGATCGGCCCAGAGCATGAGCGACGCCGCGAAGGCCATCTGGCCGGCCGAGACCACCGTGATGAAGAAGTTGTTCTGCACCCCGTTGCGCATGGCCTCGATGTCGGAGATCATGCGGCTGATCAGGCTGCCGTGCCGCCGGGCGTGGAAGAAAGACATCGGCTGCGTGAGCAGGTGGCGCATCAGCCGGTCCCGCAGGTCGCGCAGCACCGATTCGCCGATCTGGTGCGCGAGGCGGATGCGCCAGTAGAGCGCTACGTCGGCCACCGCGACGAAGGCGATGAAGGCGCCCGACCAGAGCAGCGTCCCGCCCATGTCGCCGGCGGCCAGGGGGCCGCGGATGATGGCGCCGACCGCCCAGGCCAGCGCCGGCAGGGCGGCCGCCCGGAAGGCGCAGAGGGCGAGCAGCAGGTTGCGCTGCGGGGCGTGCGGGGCGGTGAAGGCCAGCAGGCGCGTCACCGTCGACCACCGCAGCGGCATCCGGTCCGGCTCCTCCTCGTCCGGCCGCACCCGCCGCACGGAGATCTCCAGGGGCCGGCTCATGAGTTCTGGCCCTCCGACTGGACGAGGATGGACCGCCGGTAGTGCCCGTCCTGCGCCATGAGCTGTTCGTGGGTGCCCGCCTGCACGAGACGCCCCCGGTCGAGCACCAGGATGAGGTCCGCCCGGCGGAGGGTGCTGAGGCGGTGGGCCACGATGACGGTCGTGCGGCCGGCCATCGCCGACTCCATCGCCTCGAGGATCTCGCGCTCGGTCTCGGGGTCGATCGCCGAGGTCGGGTCGTCGAGCAGCAGCACCGTCGGCTCCAGCAGCAGCGCGCGGGCGATGGCGAGCCGCTGCCGCTGTCCGCCCGAGAGGTTCACGCCGCCCTCGCCGAGGTGCGTCTCGTAGCCCTCGGGCAGGGCGGAGATGAACCCGTGCGCGCCCGCGACGCGGGCGGCGCGCTCGATGCGCTCCTGCCCGGCGTCGGGGTGGCCGAAGGCGATGTTCGCGGCCACGGTGTTGGAGAACAGGAAGTTGTCCTGGAAGACCACGCCCACCTGCCGCCTCAGCTCGTCGAGAGGCAGCGTGCGCAGGTCGCGGCCGTCGAGCGTGACCCGGCCGGAGGTAGGGTCGTAGAAGCGCGGTATCAGGGAGAGCAGGGCGGTCTTGCCCGAGCCCGTGGCGCCCGCGATGGCGAGCCGGCTGCCCGGTTCGGCGGCGAAGGTCACGCCGCGCAGGGCCGTCGCGTTCTCGCGGTATTCGAAGGTCACGTCCTCGAAGCCGACCCGTCCGAGGAACCGGCCGGGCGAGCTCGCGCCGGGCGCGGTGGCCACGCCGGGGTCGGTGTCGAGGATCTCGAAGATGCGCTTGGCTCCCGCGAGGGAGACCTGGGCGTTGTCCACCACGGCGGCGAGGGTGGTGACCTGCGTAGCGAACTGCTGCAGCAGCCCAGCGAAGGCGACCAGGCCGGCGCCAAGCGGGATGTCGCCGCGCATCACCAGCCAGCCGCCGAAGCAGAGCAGGATCGCCATCGAGAGCCGGTTCAGGCCGTCGATGACCGGCCAGAAGAGCGCGATCTCGCCGAAGACCTTGCGCTTCTGCAGGCGGATGTCCTCCGTCCAGCCGCCGAAGCGGGCGGCCACGCGCTCCTCCATCGCGAAGCCCTTGACCACCTGCACGCCCTGCACGTTCTCCGAGAAGCCGAGCACCATGCGGTCCATCAGTTCGCGGTTCTCCTCGTAGGCGGGGCGCACGCGTCGCGAGAAGCGGATGGCGAACCAGGCCTGGACGGGCAGGGTGGCGAGGCAGGCGAGCGTCAGGCGCCAGTCGGTGCGCAGCATGTAGGCCGAGCAGGCCGCGAGGGTCAGCCCGATGACCGCGAGCTGCAGCACCACGCCCTCGATGAAGAGACGGACGGAATGGGCGTCCGCCGTCACGCGGTTGATGATCGAGCCGCTGGCGTTGGAATCGAAGAAACGGAAGCTGAGCTGCTGGAGCTTTGCGAAGACCTTGGCGCGGAGGTTCACCACGATGCGCCCGTGGAGGAAGCGCACCGACACGAGCCCGAAGACGAACGAGAGCGCGGCGCGCGCGGCGGCGGCGGCCACGATGCCGCCGGCCAGCCAGGCGGTGGTCTCGCCGGCCGTGGCGTCACGGGGCACGAAGAAGGGCAGGGCGGCGGCGGGCGCGGCGGGGTCGGCGCAGTGCCGGATGTGGTCAACCGCCACGCCCGCCAGCGCGAAGACCGCCACGGTCAGCAGCACGGCCGCGAGCTGGAGCGCCAGCAGCGTGACGCAGTCGCGCCGGTAGGACCAGGCGATGGTCAGCAGACGCCGGAGGGTGGCGTCGGCACCCTTCGGCTGCTGCTCGCTTCCGGTCATGCCCCGTGGCGGCCCTTCAGCGGATCATCGTGCCCTCGCGGGAGGCCTTCTTGCGGAACTCCGCGCGGATCGCCGCGGTGAGCGGGCCGGGCTTGCCGTCGCCGATGCGGCGGGCGTCGACCTCGGTCACCGGGATGACCTCGGCCGCGGTCCCGGTCAGGAAGCATTCGTCCGCGTTCCAGACGTCGTAACGGGTGATGTTGGTCTCGACGACGGGGATCTTCAGCGCCTGCGCGATCTCGAGCGCCACCTGGCGGGTGATGCCGACGAGGGCGCCGGAGTGCGGCGCGGGCGTGATGAGGCGCCCCTTGCAGATCAGGAAGACGTTGTCGCCGGTGCACTCGGAGACGTAGCCCTGCTCGTTGAGCATGAGGCACTCGTGGAAGCCATGCTGCTGGGCCTCCATCTTCGCCAGGATGTTGTTCAGGTAGTTGAGGGACTTGATCATCGGCGGCAGGGCGGCCGGGCTGATGCGGCGCGTCGGGGCGGTGATGATGCGCATGCCGGTCGTGTAGAGCTCCTCCGGGTAGAGCTTGATGCTGTCCGCGATGCAGATGATGGAAGGCTTCGGGCAGTTCTTCGGGGAGAGGCCGAGGTCGCCGAAGCCACGCGAGACGACCAGACGGATGTACCCGTCGGTCAGGTTGTTGCGGCGGCAGGACTCGCAGACGATCTCGGCGATCTCCCGGCGGGACCAGGGCATATCGAGGCAAAGGGCCTTGGCCGACATCTCCAGGCGCTCGAGGTGTTCGTCCAGACGGAAGACGCAGCCTTGGTAGAGGCGGATGCCCTCGAAGATGCCGTCACCGTAAAGGAAGCCATGGTCGAAGA